>JAGHTV010000001.1 GCA_018065165.1 Candidatus Sodaliphilus fimicaballi
TTGTAGCTATGATAAAAAGGACCTTTACATTAATAATATATATATTTGCGGCTTTATCACAAATTGCTATTGCTGACGAACTTAACGAAACACTTCAAAGATTTGACAAGTTGAGTAGCAATGGGCGTGTAACCCTGGCAAACAAACTTTTCTCTGAAAAATTTGTTGAGGTTGCCGACACTGTGTTCAAGTATGACAACAATGTAAATCAAAATTATCTCGAGGCCGAGGTTTATTATTGGGCTGCTGAGTATGAGTTGGCAAGGAATAACTATAGCCATGCTGCAATATACATTAATCACGCCTTGCCCATACAGCGTAAACTAAAAGGTGATAATCTGGCCGATTATCTATCTACAGCAGGTGTAGCCTATACACGTCTGGGCGACTTCAGTTCGTCAATAAAATATCAAGAAGAATGTCTCGCACTTGATCGCAAGAGCGGAGATAAGGAACTTATAAGTTCATCGCTTAACAATATTGCAGCCACTTCACTCTCGGCAGGAATGATTATCAATGGCGAGAAGTATATAGAAGAGGCAATAAATATAGAGCGTGAACTTAAGCGTCCGGCGGCACTTGCTGTGCGTCTGGGACTTGCAAGCGAGATATATGTTAAGCTTGGTCGTCTCGACCGTGCCTTGCAGGTAGCTCAAGAGGCACTCAACATTGAGCCTAATAAAGAGAAGATTTCCATTCGCAAGAGTCAGTTAGCGGCAGTCTACAACGAAATGGGTAAGATGTCGCAAGCCTTGCAACTGTTGCACGAATCAGAGGTTGACTTGCGTAAGAGCAATAATAAAAATTCACTTGCTATAGTTCTTAATCAACTGGGTAATATTGAAATAAAGCAAGGTAATACACAAGCAGCAGTGGCTCACTTAAGTGAAAGTGCCCAGTTGTGTGCCGAGACTGGTAACCTTAATATTGAGCAAAAGGCTCGCCGCATGCTATGCGACGCTTTGCGTGTTACCAATCCTGCACAAGCATTAGTTGAACTCGAGAAATATGCACAACTCAAGGATAGCATATACTCTACCGAGGCAGCACAGAGTCTAGCCTTGTTTGATGTAAAATATGAGACTACCGAGAAAGAGCATGAGATTGAAATCCTAAATCAGCGTGTGAGAAACCGTAATATGGGACTCATATTCCTAGTAGTGGTTCTTGTGGCAGTAATAGTCATCAGTGTACTGTTTGCACGCTTTGCAAATATTAGGAAAAAACAAAACATCACACTCATCAAGGCCAATCTGCTCAAGGATCAACTCCTCGAGATTGCACAAAACAAGACCGAGCAACCCGAAGAAAAGAAAACCGAACAAATCACCCAACTTGCACAAGAGATGGGCAGCATAGGCGAAATGCCACAGGTAAAAATTACCCGTCGCGAGCGTGAGGTGATGAAACTGTGTTGCGAGGGATTGCTTGCCAAGGAGATTGCCGAGCAACTCAATATTTCGCAACGCACAGTCGAAACCCACAAGACAAATTTGTTCAAAAAACTGGGTATAAACAACACAATGGAACTCGTGCGATATGCACAAGTAACAGGTGAAATCAAGTAAAATTAGGGTAAATTTACTACGTAAATACTCGTAAAAACGTACTTAAGTACGGGTTAAAGTGCTTGTAATTAAAGAACTTTAATTAAGTTTGCATCGAAAACACAAGACACCCCGTACTCTAATTTTATCGTAAACTTGAAAACAATTAATTTGAAAACTATAGAACTGGATTTGATCAAACGGTCAAATCCAGTTTTTTTATATATAAAAGAAATACACAGTCAGTCGAAAAAAATAGGGATAGTTGCCATTTCTAAAAAATAAAAAAACAAAGAAAACCCCTTGACGAGGATGACGGCTATCGCCTCTGACGGCATGAGCACATGATTTTCCTCGCAAGCAAGCTTCCATATAAAACCATGTGCTCATACCATCACCTTCTTGCCAAAGGCTTTCATCCTCGTCAAGGCAAAAAACATGAAATAAGCCTGTAGTTGTTACAATAGTAGGATGTCCATATAGAGAGAAGTTTTTTTCGGGTCAACGCTATTTAGCGTATATGATAGACATTTATCAGACTTGCCCGAAGGGCAATACACATAGTGCTTGTCGCTATGTTAATAACCCCGTACAACCGAACGCAGTGAGCTAGATAATGTGAGCAGCGGTAAGTCAGCGAAGCTGGTGCCGCGATAAGCGAACATTGTCAAACGAGCCATGCGAGTGCAGTGCGGGGATAAACAATTAGGCGAAGCCATACCGCTCTCCCCGCAGGGGGCCTAAAAAGAATTTTGAAAAATCAAAAACTTAAATTCAGTCGTATTCTTTGTTAATTTCCATAAAACAACTAACTTTGCAACAATTCAAGCGCTTGCGGCAGAGGCCGTAGCTTGAAGGACATATTAAGGTGTGTTCTACTAATTATGAAAGTAGTATTTTAATTTTTTCGGTCGCTTTTGATTCTGTTTCGGCATTTTTTTTGTCATTCAGTCGGTCACGAAGCTTGCTTCGCTCCCTCTTCATGATAAAAACCTACTCGAAACAACTCTCAAAATCGTCTCGACATGATTATTAGAACTCACCTTGTGAAAGCGTTTCGCTTCCGTATCTTGAACAAGAAAATCGCCAATTTTCAAAACCAATTAGATATCGAAGCAACTGAGACGCCTTCGCTATGCTTGTTTCCACCTCCACAAGCGGGAGGTGCCACAATAAGCTATGGCGTGGGGGTGGGTTGTTCAATAATTGGTTAGGCGTTTGGCGATGCCTCTTGTTCTGTTGGACAACGATATCGTCCCACGCTTTCTTTTTTGTGCCATAACATAAACCAGTTTCACAGGGGACGTGAGAAACACAGAGAATGAATTATGAACATAAATTTGGCTTGCCAACGATTTGTGTCTAATCTCTTAAAAAGAAATGGTAATAGTTTCTTTTCGGAAGACAACATTCGTTTTTATTGGTTTGAAGCGATGCTTAATCAAGACCCCGACCTCAACAATTATTCTCTTGAGGAACCCTATGTCAAAGTCGCAGGAAACAAAGAACTTGACTTGATGTATGAAGGTATGAATGAAATTTTGTGTTTTGAGATAAAATTTCACAGAAATGGTTCCAATAAATCAGAATTTCCCCACACGATGTCGGCAGGAGAAGTGATTAATGACATTTTTCGATTGCCACAGTGGGCAAAAGTTAGAGTCAATAAACCTATCCGTAAGTTCTTGCTTTATGTCACCGACAAAGAAATGCATGATTATCTCTCCTACAAAAAAACTAATGTTTTTTCATCTCAACATTACAGGAATGAACTCAAGAAGTTCTATGACATGGCGCAAAACGTTACTACATCACTAAACTTTAATAACGTGAATGCTCCCAAAACTTTCTTGTCAAGTGCGACAACATCTATAGGAACAATCGGGATTACTAACTTATCTTTATTATTTAAAGGTGATTATTCGTTGAACAATATTCATCTAAAAGGTAGTGAATGCCATATTCGACTTTATGAAATCAAATAATCAATCAAAAAATTATAAATTATGAAACGACTATATTTTATTTTCTCCTTGCTTATCACGGCATGGATAACAGCAAGTGCCTATGACTTCATAGAACATGGCATAGCATATAAAAAACATAGTGATGGTAAGAGTGTATATGTGACCTACATTAATTTTTCAAGGCCTTACTATGAAGGCAGTATCGTGATTCCTTCTACTGTAACTTATAGTGGAACAACATATCCAATCACTTCTATCGGAGAAATGGCTTTCTATAATTGCTCAGGCCTCAAAAGCATCACTATCCCCAACTCCGTCACTTCTATCGGAGAATGGGCTTTCTCTTACTGCTCAGGGCTCACAAGCGTCACTATCCCCAACTCCGTCACTTCTATCGGGGACGGCGCTTTTTCTAACTCAGGACTCACCAGCATCACTATCCCCAACTCCGTCACTTCTATCGGCAACAAAGCTTTCTATGAGACTGCATGGTACTATAATCAACCAGATGGACTTGTCTATGCAGGACTAGTCGCATACAAATATAAAGGTACAATACCAAGCAACACCTCCATTACATTAAAAGACGGAACGAAAGGTATCGGAGACTACGCTTTCGATGATTGCAAAGGCCTCACCAGCATCACCATCGGCAACTCCGTCACGTCTATCGGTTACTGTGCATTCTATGGCTGTAGCGGTTTAACAGGCTCACTCACCATCCCCAACTCCGTCACGTCTATCGGTGGAGGAGCGTTCTTTCGCTGCGCTGGTCTCACCAGTGTTACCATCCCCAACTCCGTCACTTCTATCGGAGAATGGGCTTTCTCTGATTGCTCAGGGCTCACCACTGTTGAATAAAATCCTGATATTTGTTCGAGTCCATATTCATCGTCTGATACATGGTTCGAGGATAGTCCATTGACATCCTTAATAATTGGAGACAAGGTTAAAACAATCCCCGCCTACTTAGCTTGCGATCAAACGAAACTCACCAGCATCACCATCCCCAACTCCGTCACTTCTATCGAACAATATGCTTTCTCTGGTTGCTCTGGGCTCACCAGTGTTGAATATAATGCTGTAAATTGTTCGAGTCCATCATCATCGTCATATACATGGTTCAAGGATTGTCCATTAACATCACTAATAATTGGCGATGAGGTTGAAACAATTCCTGATTATTTTGCCTACAACCAAAATAACCTCACCAGCATCACCATCCCCGACTTTGTCACTTTTATCGGTAGCAGTGCGTTCTATGGTTGCACTGGTCTTACCAGTGTTACCATTGGCAACTCTGTCACTTCTATTGGCGAGGGTGCGTTCTCTGAGTGCACTGGTCTCACCAGTGTTGAATACAATGCTATTAATTGTGCGGATCCGACAGCATATAGTTATGCATGGTTCAAAAATAGTACATTGACATCGCTAAAAATTGGAGACAAGGTTAAAAGAATTCCTGCTTATTTGGCATTCAATCAAAAGAACCTTAGCGGCATAACCATCCCCGACTCAGTCACTTTTATCGGTAGCAGTGCGTTCTATGGTTGCACTGGTCTCAAAAGCATCACAATCCCCAACTCAGTCACTTCTATCGGCAACGAAGCTTTCTATGAATGCTCCGGGCTCACAAGTATCAAGGTGGATGCGGGTAACGCTTACTATGACTCAAGGAACAACTGCAACGCTATCATTGAGACTAAATCCAACTCTCTTATCAAAGGGTGCATGAACACCATCATTCCAAACTCAGTCACTTCTATCGGGAGCAGCGCTTTCAACTACTGCTCCGGGCTCACAAGCATCAACATCCCCAACTCCGTCACTTCTATCGGAGAATGGGCTTTCTCTGAATGCTCAGGGCTCACCAGCGTCGCTATCCCCAACTCCGTCACTTATATCGGGGACGGCGCTTTCTCTAACTGCTCCGAGCTTCTCGATATATATACCAAATACATGGACCCCATTGCTATACCTTCTAGTACATTTGAGGGAAATACCTATACGAATACCTATACGACCGCTATTTTGCATGTACCAGAAGGTTGCATTCAATATTATAGAGCAAAAGATTACTGGAACAAGTTCTCAATTATTCGGGATGATAATGGTAAGCCTGGCGATGCAGTTACTGGTGACCTCAATGATGACGGTGTTGTTGATATCGCTGATGTTAACGCTGTAATCGACATGATTCTTGGTCTGCAAGACGCAACAACTGTTGGCGACGTAAACGGTGATGGCAATGTTGATGTTGCCGACATGAACGCTATCATCAACATCATTCTGGGTCTTTAATTCTTCCACAAAGACACAAAGCTCATTTTTGATAATGGACGCCATGCTTTATGTGTGGCGTCCTGTTTTTGTGCCTGGAATTGAAAGTATAAGGGAAGTTTGAAATGTTTCCTCTAAGGCTCTCTGTGGAAGTTGAAAAAATTTTAAGGGAGGTTCGCTGGTCGCGGCACGGGCAATAGTGCCTTGCGGCACTGCGGACAGCACAGGAGTGTGAAGTGAACCCGAAAAGTTGGACGGGTTAATAATTATTGTTATATATTACGAGCCATCCTATACTG
>JAGHTV010000017.1 GCA_018065165.1 Candidatus Sodaliphilus fimicaballi
GTGCTAACAAGACACCTCTAACCTGTTTTGGATAGTTGAGAGAATTTAATATTTACTAATTAATCGCATTGATTGACCTTCACCTATTGGGCAACGATGCACAAAAATGATTTTTTTACGCTTTATGAGAACTTTAAGAAGTTTATGCGCGATGGCGATTACTATGCTCGCCACATCAAGCATGTGGGCCCAGCAGGGAACTACCCACGATCATCCCATTGATGACGCAACCGTTAAAAGCTATGTATCTACCTATCTCGGATACAATGCTAATGGAGAAGACTTTACCGAAAAATGGCAAACAGCTCCTACTGGAACAACTGTAGGCGACCTTATCTTTGTTGAGGTTAATGACTATTGGAAAGCTAGCAACTGGAGTGACAGAACAACAACAGTTGAAAACTATGTCAAGTATGGTGTTAAGAGCATTAATAAAGTAACTCAACACACAGAAATCGGTTCTGGCGACTTGTATCACTTTGATGCAACTACTAACCGCTTCTTCTTTGCTATCCGCACAGGCAGTTATTATACAGGCAATAACGGTTACACAATGCCTTTCCGTTGGTATAATGAATTCTCTGCTGTTGGAACTGGTCAAACAAGCGCTGATGGTTGGGATAACATGACAGCAGCATACGGCAGCCTTAAGGATGGTGATTTCTATCCTGTTCCCCACTCTTGCTCAAACTCTCTTGAGAAAAATCACTTTACAAGCCTCTATGCAAAGACAACAACAGGTGAGACTTACCCTATCTCTGCGATGCTTTTTGTTCCCCGCGGTGCAAATGGAAGCACAAACAATAAAGAACAATCCTTCTCAGGAACTAATATTCCCCAAGTGTTCTTCTATGTAAGTTCTCTTGAAGGCACACGCATCAAGAATACAGTTGCTGGTTCTGCATGCGAATACTCGGCAAATCTAAAATGGCAAACATCATTTGACAAGGCTAAGGCTTCACAAGCAGTTAACTTTACCGCATGGAATAACACTGTTGGTGGTGTTAAGGAAGAATCTACTATCTATCGCAAGGTTGCTGACGGTCAATGGGAAGTTGTAGCCGAAGGTCTTATCGATACCAAGACTTACATTGACAACACCCTGCCCGATGCAGGCAAAGAAGGCTACAGCGTTGAATATTATGTAGAAACAAAAGCTGTAACATACGACGAGAATGGCAACCGCACAGGTAACGTGATGGGTACAACCACAACAAACCATATCATCCTTCACATTCCTGGTTCTGAAAGCTTCTTTGAACTTGAAATCACCAACGATTTCAATAGCAAATACACTCCTTCAAACGGCACAATTGGTGCAGGTTACAACACAATCACTAACGCCGTTAAACCCAGTGCTAATGAATTCTCACCCAAGTTAGGCGACATCAAGCAAGGCGATAAGCTGGAACTTGTTCGTATGGAAAATGGCAAGACCGATGTTGCAGCCAACACTGTTAAGATTACCGATATCGCAACTGAACATGTTTACGAGGATGTTGCAAGAACATTTAGCGTAAGTGGCAAGTATAATAATGTAACATTGTCAAAGCAAACAGACATTTCAATTGATGGATATACCGCTTATGGTATTGCTAGTTCTGATTTGAGTTACTATTCTCAAACAGGTACTGTAACCGTTAAGTTTGATGGCACTGAATTACCTCGTAAGATTTATGCAAAACTTTATGTCTCTAATTCAGACGCAACTGCAACTGCAACAATTAATGGTGGCGGTACAGGTACAATAACTCAAAGCACCAGCAATAGATTTGGCTCACTTGATAGATTTACCGAGATTTCAATGACAGGTAACACGCTTACATTTAATACAAGTGCAAAAAGACCCGCTTGGACAGATTATACAACACGCTTTGTTATCCTTGTACCCAATAATATCACCGAAAGAATAGATAAAGGTATAGAGACAACTTACAAGTACACAGTTAACGGTGAAGAAGCAAGCATCAAAAATCCTACTGATCTTGAGCCCATCTTAAAGGCAGCTGCCAACTATACTGAGACTGTTAACGTCGCTCCTGGTAAGGTTTACGATGTAAAATACCAAATGGTTTACACCAGTGCCGATGGCAAGACTGTTCTACGCTCAAATACTGTTGCATCTAAGAGCATGTCAACTGAGGTTAAGGCCGAGAAGTTGTACCGTTCAGGTACCCCCGACCCCGAGAACAATGCTGCACAAGAGCTCTACACTTGCCGCGTAAGCTTCAAGCCCGTCATGGACAACCGTGTAGCCTACTACAACATCTGGCAAAACGGCAAAGAGAAAATCATGCGTGTAGGTCAATCAGGAACAACATTCACACTGATAGGCAAAGATAAAAACGGACAGTTTAACCAAGAGCTTTGCAACATTAGTCGCGATGACGACGGTTTCCTCAATGTACGCGTTGATGCAGCACTTGACAAGCATGCTAACGACTATGAACTTGCAGAATCTCTGCTTGGAGCATACGCCCTCAATGAGCAAACCAATGTAAATGCAATCCAGGAGGAGGAACTCTTCTTCACTGTAGAGGTTTGCGCAAATAGTAAAACAGGCGAAAACACATATGGTAACATTGAGTATGGCACAGCCTACACTGGTAGCAACATTGAACTCGTTTACAATTCAACCG
The DNA here is from genome assembly GCA_018065165.1 of Candidatus Sodaliphilus fimicaballi. GTDB lineage: Bacteria > Bacteroidota > Bacteroidia > Bacteroidales > Muribaculaceae > Sodaliphilus > Sodaliphilus fimicaballi. Next base: position 2,640 of record JAGHTV010000017.1, read on the forward strand.
TCAATGTATTCACCGACAACCACGGAAACTTCCGTGCTGAGATCGACTGGATTAAGATGTTTGACGAAAAACATAAGATTCTTGAAGATTATGATTATGTTCTTCGCAAGCCCGACTACTATACAGTATATCGCACAATGGTAGACGGCACAGGAGAGTACAAATATGAGCCTATCACCGCCCGTTACATTGGTCACGACGGTCAAGACGAAAATCCCGTGACACACGAAATCGAAGAAGCAGGCTTTACTAAGGTTGACGAGACAACAGACGGCAGCGCCTACAAGTTCACCCAAGAACTCATTGAAGAAATCAAGGAAACACGTGTCGAAGGCTTCAAGGTATTTGACTTTATCAAACTCCCCGAATTGAGCTTCACAACTGCACAGAATATTAACTCATTCTTCCCTGCAATGTACTATGTGAAGGCTCACTACGAGAAGCCCTTCGAAGCACAGACATTCATCGCTCGCAACTACATCGAGAAGAACTCTAACCCCACAACAACTTCACTTCCCATCGTAACTGAGATTGAAGATCTGCAAACTAGCCAGGTAGTAAGCGTTAAGTACTACAACATGATGGGTATCGAGGTTGCTCAGCCCGAGGCTGGCGAGATCGTAGTAGCTCGCACACA
>JAGHTV010000518.1 GCA_018065165.1 Candidatus Sodaliphilus fimicaballi
GTATCGGATTATCCCACACCTAAAGGCATCACAGTTTGTTAAAATGTGGGGTAATTACTCCTTCCCCCATGCAGAGAGTACTCCTAAGTCCTCATTTTTATCGCTCTTGCACATACTTTGAGCCGACGAGTCTGTCACCTCAAGACCTACCTTGTGATTGTCGTAGCGATAACGGGCTATATTTGCCAGCACACAGTATGATTCGTCATAGCTGTTTCCTTTGAGTCTCTGGCTGCCATCAATATTTATATCGATATTGTCAACAGGTGGTTGCGATGAATACGATTCGTGGTTGTAGGTAAACTCAAGCACCCACTTCTTTGTAATGAAATCCTTAGAAATACTGATGATATATTCATCGGCATGAAAATGCGCGGTGAAGCTCATCGAATTGATCGTACGAGACTCAATGATTTTATTGTCAATCTGATGCTTCTTGCCTATAACAATGTCAGGCTGTGCCTTGGCTGCCGTGTAAAGAGAAGTCCTCATAAACTCCTCTGCGAACTTCATCCGCACATCTTTCTTTACTTCATAAAACGGTGTGAGTACTTTCTCACCTTTCCAGTTTGTTACAGAAGGCCATTTGTCTTTAAGTGCAAGGATTTCGTTGACACACTTATCGTAGAAATCGCCTGTTTCTTGTGCAGAAACCGATAAAGCGACTAAAGCAAATAATAATACATAAAATAATCGATTCATAGTTCTGGTTGTTATTAATATTAATTGATTGAAACTACACAACAATAGTTTTGTTGCAGAATAGTCTATTTTTTTGCTATACAAATAGGCTTAATTCTCTCTACGGATGCCACTGGGGTTACAATAATCCAATAGACAAAGCATCAATGACGCTTTTCCATTATGTAGTGTCCCACCCACTAATGAATTTTAATTATTTTAATTTCTTTCAGTTCTTTTCCCCTGCGGAAAACGCCAGGAACGAGGACTGTTCTTGTAGCGCTCTGAGAAGGGGGTGATAGCGCCCGCTCTGTAGAACGAAGTGTTCTGAAAAGCGAAGCGCTCTATAGAAACTTATTGTCCCAGGATGATGTCGATGATGGCGTTCATGTCGGCTACATCGACTGTGCCGTCGCCGTTAACATCGGCAGCAGGCCATTGTGACTTAGACGCGAGGCCCAGGATAACATCAATGCACAGGTTGACATCGGCGATATCTACCGTTCCGTCCTTGTTCACATCGCCCTTCTTGACGCTGGGAGTGCCGTTAATACCCACGATGTTGTAGAAGTTTTTCCAGTAGTTGGCAGCCTTGTAGGCGTCGACGCTTGCATCGGGCACCTTGAGCGTCTTGTCGTAAGACGTGTTGATGGTGGTTGCCTGAATGGTGGGCGGTGTGGTGGCGCGGCATGTGATTTGATACAGGTTCTTGCAGCTGTTAAACGCATAGTTGCCTATTGTCTTTACTGATGCGGGCAGGTCAAGAGCATTGATACCGCTCTGATAGAATGCGTAGTCACCGATTCTCTCCAGAGCGCTGTAATTATGTATATAAGCGTTAAGGATATCGGTACAGCCCTCATAGCATCTGTCGTCAATCTCGGTTATAGCGTATCGCCAGTTGCTGCCGTTGGTTTGATCGGTAAAGTAAGTTGTGCCATAGAGGTCGGTAATACCACGGGTCTTGTGAGAGGGGTGATACACAATCTTTGCTTTACCATCACATACTTGACCATTCACAGTGACTTTTTCTCTTGAAATTACAGTCATGTGGGCAATGCTATACTCGTTAGAAGCAAAGTCGTAAGCTCCAGCCTCGATGCTGCTGAAAGCTGCTCCCCACTCGCTATGATTCTTGTAGGAATCTACACCTGATAATGGTACATACAGTTTGCAAGTCTTGGGAATGTCTGAGAGATGCCAGCCTTTCGATGTATAGATTCTGTTAAAATAGAGGACTTCAAGTTTGTTGAGGCCTCTAAAGCAAGATAAGGCGATTGAATTTATTGATGATGGGATGCGCAACTTCTTGATGGGATTGCCATAGAATACGTCGGCGTAGAGATCCTTAAGACCGTAAGAGAAGGCGATGTCATTGGCAATGCGGCAGTTGTAGAATGCGTAAGACTCGACGCACTTGAGGTTGGGATTCAGGTTGAGCTTGGTGAGGTGGGTCTGGTCGACGAACGCACTCATGCAGATGGTGTCGACCATAACGCCCATGTTAACTGTGTAGTCGACAGTGGGGGTAGAACTAATCACTTTGGTGCCCACGCTGGTCACTGCATAATTCTTGCCGTCTAACGTTGCTGTCTCGGGGATATAAATAGTACCACCGGTAGCGGGGAGGGTTTGTGCAACAAGGCGCACGCGGCCGGCATATTCCTTGGACGAATTGATAGTTTGCTTCTCGGTGCTCATCACGGTAAAGTAACCGGTGAAGCCGTTGCTGTAGGTGTTGTTAAAGTCAGAAGCACCGCCCTGTACTATGCCCCAATCCTTCCAGTAAGTAGCGTTCTTGTAGGAGTTGATTGCCTCGGTGGGTACAAAGAGGATGGTCTTTTTACAGTCGGTGAATGATGTGCTGCCCATCGTGGGGGGAGTGACGAGGTTGCAGCTCAATGAGCTCAAGTTAGTACAACCCTTAAACGCATTGGCGCTAAGAGTCTTAACAGAGCTGGGAATTTGACAGTTTGACATTCCCGAGCAGTATCTAAACGCATATTCACCTATGGATTTAACGCCGTAGGGCAATTCGATGCGTGTGAGTCCTTTGCATCGGTCAAAAGCGTAGTTCTCCACAGTGGTGATGCGAAATGGGAAGTAACTATTGCTTAAGAATCCTACTTTGCCCTCGGGACAGCGTATGAGTTTGCCGCTTTTGTCGTAAAGGATGCCATTGTGAGACATATAGTATTTATTGCCCGCCTCGACACTGATGACTGTCAACGCAGAAGAAGTGTCGACAAACGACATGTTAACAAACGACACGGTTGATGGCAGCGTGATGCTGGTGAGTGCGGTACAGCCAGCAAATGCAAGATTCTTGATATTAGTCAAGCCTGTGTTGAGAGTTACCGAGGTGAGGTTGGTACAGCCGTTAAACGCTCCAGCGCCTATAGCGGTGAGAGTGCTGCAGCCTGTGAAGTCAACGCCTTTGAGATCGGTGTTGTTCACGAAGGCACTATCGCATACCGAGACAAGAGTATATTTGTAGGGCGAAATACTGTAACTGGTAGAGGAGCGCTTGAGGACACCATCAACAAAGTTTGTTGCGTTTTTGTTCAAGCCCACAATTGTCACTTGACCGTTGGTGGTTTTGGTGGGAGCCTTGGTCACGCACACCCTCTCGCCAGTACCCATGGTGAAGTCACATGCCAGTCCTGACTTGGTCACGGTTGAGAATTTAGAGAATGCTGCGACCTTCTTGTACAGGTGCACTGAGTTGGCATTGGTTCTGGGTACATACAGTG
>JAGHTV010000323.1 GCA_018065165.1 Candidatus Sodaliphilus fimicaballi
GTCAAGACCTGGGGGAATTGACAAGGAGCTGGCCGTATAGGACTTACCCGACTGCAAAGGTACTACTTTTTTTGTTAATGGCAAGCGATTTTGCAAAAAAATATTCAAAAACCGCCGTAAATAGGCGTTTTTCGTGTTTGCCAGTCATTATTTAAGCAGCAATTTGACAAAAACAGGATAGTGGTCGCTTGGATTGCGTCGTGTTTTGTTGCCGTCTTTATCCTCGCTCCAGTAGCTATTGGTGAGTATTGCATAGCGTTCGGCCTCGATATTGCGCGTAACCATAATGTGGTCGATGCGTGATGTCGAATAGCCTGTGGTGTCAAAGTTGTTGAATGTGCTGTTCTCGGCAAAGCGGAATTTTGCTGACTCGTAAGTGTCAACTAGCAGACCGTCGTTCACAAAGATGCTATAGGTATCGCTCGTTTGGTCAACATTGAAGTCGCCGGTGAGCACGGCGTGATGCTTGCCTGCAATCTTCTTGATTTGTTGCAATACTAGTTGTGCCGAGCGTAGTTGTGCCTCTGTGCCCACATGGTCGAGGTGAATGTTGAAGTGATAGAATATCTTGCCTGTAGCGCGATGGCGAAACTTGCCCCATGTGCACACACGAGGATACATGCCGTCCCATCCCTTACCTGGAACATTGGGCGTCTCGCTCAGCCAGAACATGCCATTGTCAAGTAGTTTTACCTTATCGGGATTGTAAAAGATGGGAGAGTGCTCACCTACATCTTTTCGAGGATCGGTTTCTGTGCCTATAACCTTATATTGGCCCTTGAGTGCTGTGAGCATGTCGTCATACTGACGGCCTACCACCTCTTGTGCGCCAAAGGTCTCGGGAGCTTCATAGTTGATCATGTTACACATGACCTGGCAACGAGTAAGCCATACATGTCCTTGTGCCTCGTCGTTAGGTACCAGGATGCGTATGTTGTAGCTGCCTATGGTGAGTTGTTGTGCGCCTGCAATGAGTAGGCATGCAAGGCACGCAATGATGCTGTATAGTCTGTTCATAATGTGGTTTTGTTAGTGGTATTATATAGAGTGTTGAAGATGTTTTATTTCTTCTCGTCCTGGGTAGCAATACTGCCGCCGTCTTGGATTTTCTTTTTATACAATGGCAGGGTGTAATAGGCACTGAAGCTGAATGCCAAACTGCCGTTGCGAGTGCCATAACCGGGGATGAACCACGCTTGTGCCACATCGTTTTTCTTCTCGCTTATCAGGTTGTGGAATCTTATGAACCAACCCAGTGAGAAGTTTTTCACGATTTTCACCTTGAGACCGCCCACTAGTTCATACCACAATGCTGACGAACTCTGCTGTGGAATGCTCGTAGTCTCGCTCTCGCCCCAGTAGCCGTTGTGGTATTGTATGTCGGTGATTTCATACTTGAACATCGTTCCGCCCACGCGAGCTCCCACCAGTGCTTGAAATTCGGGCTTGCTCTTGAACAGGAAGTTGTAGTTTACTCCCACGCGGGCAAAGGGTGATAGTTGTCCCTTGTAGGTGTAGTTCATGTCCTCGGGGGTGTTATTGGCATATCCCACACCCAGTTCGAGTACTGGTTGCAGGCGGTTCCACATGTTAAGCGTAAGGCTCAAGTCGGCATTTATGTGCTTTTGTCCGGCTGCTGCCAGGACCATGTCGATGAAGTTTACGCCCACGGTCACATCGGTAAGCACGGGATAGTGGGTATATACCTTTCGTAGCGAGTCCTTTGCTGCCTCGGCCTTGGCACGAGCTGTGTCGCCACTCAAGAACACCTCCAGCACCTTCTCGTCAACATCCTTGCCGGGTTGCAGCACTGTGTTGGTGTTTTGCTTCACAGGGGTGATGAAACGATGGTAGATTGTGGCCTTGGGGGTAACGGTATCGGTAGCAATGCTGTCGGTGACCTGAGCCACGGCAGTATGTGCTACAACTGCTGCAAGCAGGATGAGTATGATATGTGCAAGGCGTTTCATCATTAATTTGCAAAGTATATACGCAGGTTCTCTGTCTTGATGTTGGTTACATTCTTTTGCCTGATAACCACCGAGTCGATGACATTGTGGGTAGTGGTGACATTGTTGAGTTCAAAGCTGAACATCGCGCCACACTCGGCACTGGCAAAGTAAGGAGTTGACTTGTAGTCGAGCGTGATGGTGTCGCTCACGGTAGAGCCGTTGGTCACTGCTACCTCAACAACCCACTGCGTTGTATTCATTGTAGCTCGCAGTGGTAAGA
>JAGHTV010000249.1 GCA_018065165.1 Candidatus Sodaliphilus fimicaballi
ACCGTTTCTCGGACGGCAATGTGAGTTATCGCGTCGTGACAACTACCATGGGTGAGAATTTCCCCATTGCAGCTGTTACAGGTCTTAGCACCACAGGTGCTGCACAGACCGATCTTAACCTGCGTATTCCCACAACTATTGTGTATGACGGACAACGATTCCAGGTTGACCGCATCGACGAGAACGCCTTCAAGGGCAAGACCAACATCAAAACCGTGACAATTGACTATGGCAACACTGCCATTTACAAGAGTTCGTTTGAAGGATGTACCAACCTGAAACAAGTGCAAATTCCCAGTTCTTGTACTTACATCTCGGCTAACGCATTTGCCGGTTGTACCAAGCTTGACCTGGTGGTTTATACAAACGATGACCCCACGGATTCCTATATCCATGCCGACGCATTCCCCAAGAATGCCGACATGTACCTCTATCTGCGCTGGAGTGGCACTAAAGATGTAGTGAACCTGTTCAAGAAACATGCAGCGTTCTCACACTTCAAGTACATCGCCCGCAACAAGTCGGCCCGTGACTTTATCTATGACACAGGAGCGTGTTTCTGTGTTACAAAGGCTCCCACAAGACTGTCATACGGTGAATTTACCCTTACAGGCTTCATCGACACAGAGACCAGGAGATCTCTCGTTTTAAGCAAGAGCACCTATAGCGTTGATGGTTACACCTATAAACTTGTAGCCATTGCCGATAGCGCATGCCGCTACCAGACCCCACTTACCGAAGTCGACCTTACCGGTTCTCGCTATCTCACCACTATAGGCAAGTCAGCGTTTGTGGGTTGTACAGCTCTCAAGACTGTGACTCTCAACGAGGGTCTGGAAATGATTGATTTTAACGCATTTGATTCATGTACAGGTTTGAATCAGGAGTTCTACATTCCCAGCACTCTTAAATTCATTTATCGCGACTTTGACAAGAACACAACAGCAATCAAGTTGTTTAAGGTGTCGAGCTATAACGAGAACTTTAAGGACTACAACGGTGCGCTGTACAGCAAAGAGCCCGATGGAAGCTATGCCCTGAAGTTGTGGCCCCGCGGCGGTAAAATTAATATCGTGGAAAATGATTTTATGCCCGGAATGACTGGCATTAATGCCTCATGCTTCTCAGAGTGTCCTACTGTACTTGTAAATCTTCCTTATGGTGTAAAAAGCATTGGGGCTTATGCATTTGCCAACTGCCCAAGACTGATGAGTGTAAAAATCCCCAGCTCGTTAACTTCCCTGGGCACGCATGCATTCAACAATTGCCCTGATTTTGAAAGGTTATACATCAACCTGACCACACCCCCATCTATCACATCGACCATGTTTGCCGGTGACAAAAAGATTGACTTGTATATTCCCCGTGAAGCCGAGGATGCTTACAAGGCAGCTAATTACTGGAAAGACTGGCAACGATTTAACCGCGACGCTACAGCCTACGACTTTATGTTCTCTGACCGCTTCTACAAGAGAGACAATGGCGAGACTAAGTGTTATACATATTTTACAGTGACCAGCAACAGTACGTTCTTCCGCTTTGAAAGCGGCAAATCTTACGGTGGCCAAGCCCGCCTTGTGATGAAGGAAACAGAATTTATCGATACCCAGGTGGGAGGCGAACTCGTAGTTCCCGAGCAGATCGAAGACCTCCAGGGCAAAACTTATGCCGTAACAAGCATTGGTCCCCGTGTGTTTGCCAATACTCATCTCATCGGCGTTGGCGATCAGTGCCACACCATTACACTGGGCGAGAATGTAGAAAAAATCATGGAGAAAGCTTTTGTGTATCGTAGCCACATCAAAAAGCTCAACCTTAACCCCTACCTCAAGACAATCGAAAACCATGCATTTGATGATTGTAAGATTGCCAATGACCTGATGTTCTCTTATGGCATAAAGTATCTGGGAGCAGGTGCTTTCTATGGCAACCCCATCAAGAAGATGCGTATCCCCTCATCGGCTACCCAGCTTCATAGTCTATTCTTCGATGGTCTCAACCAACTCGAGGAGCTTGTCCTTAATGTCGACTACGACAAGATGGAAGACTTCAAGCACAGCGACTATGTATGGATTATTGATGGCTTAGAGAATAAAAACACCAAGATTTACGTTCCCACCGAGAGTGTTGACAAATATAAAGCCCAGAATTACTGGAAATACGTGGCAAAGAACATCTCTGCAGGTGGTCACGACTTTACCTATAACAATGCAGCTCCCGGAAACACAGCATACTACATGACCGTGACTAATAGCTCCATTGGTGACTATGAAGGACAAAGGTACTTTGGCTATGCCAAGTATGTTTATCACCCCGCAGTTGCTGCAGTGAGCAAAGGCGGCAAATTCGGTGCCTCGGATGTAGAGATTGACAAGACCAACGGCGACAGCAAGCGATACCGCATGACTGAGTTTGGCGAAAAGTGCCTTGCTAATGCTAACTATACAAGCGTGTCAACCGACAATATGAAGTCACTTACACGCATCGGAAACAGTGCATTTGCTGGCTGTCCTCTCACTGCGTTTGTAATGCCCGAGAACCTCTATTCTATAGGCAGCAAGGCATTCAACGGCTGCAGCTCGCTCAATACACTCACAGTTAAGGCCAAGAATCCTCCCATTGTTGATAACGCCGATGCATTCACTACTTACAAGACTACCAAGCTGATAGTACCCCAAGCCAGTGTAAACACTTACAAGACTACAAGCGTCTGGAAGGACTTCTACAGCATCGAGGGAGAAGGCGGTGGCTTGAAGGGTGATGTAAATGGCGACGGTGTAGTTGACATTGCCGATGTTAACGCTGTTATTGATATCATCCTGGGCTTGCAAAGCAAGAAGGCCGCTGCCGACCTCAACGGCGACGGTGCAGTTGATGTGGCCGACATGAACGCTATCATTGACATCATCCTGGGATTATAATTGTCAAACAACTAAAAACATTTTAGAAGAATTATGAAAAGAAGGATTGGTGCATTATTGACCGTCCTGTTAGTGATGGGAACATCTTTGGCTTGGGCTCAAGTCCAAGATTTTGAAATCAGCCTTTTGACTGCAACTCCTGTGCTGCCAACTGGTGTCAAGCAGATTACATATAATCCTGATCACCAAACATATTATCATCAGGACAATCACGGCTGGTGCTGGTATGCAATAGAGTTCGCAGTTGATAGCGAAGTAGAAATCACCGTCGGTGGCTGCAACTATCAGAACGGTTATTATGCCTACCTCACTGATGGTGAAGGCACAAAGATTGCCGACATCATAAACGACAAGTGCGATGACACTGCCTCTTATAGGTATACAGGAGGACCACAGACGCTACGTCTCTACTGCGGCCAATACTGTCCCGGCATCAAAGTGGATGTCAACCCTGGTGTGTCAGGCGTGAATGATATTCACATCAGCACATCTGATTCACAAACATGTTACGACCTTAATGGCCGAATGCTAAAGGAACCACAACGTGGTGTGAATATCATCAACGGCAAAAAAGTCATTGTAAAGTAACTTTGCTTTATAAATTTTAGACAGACGAACAAAAGGGCTGCGCGTGACACTTCCGTCACACGCAGCCTTTATTTCTAATATAAACTGACAGAACCGAGCCGTTAGGCGAGCTCAAGGGAGTGAGCAGCGGTTAGTGGGCTTTAGGCCCGTGCCGCGACCAGCGAACCTCCCTTAAATTAAAAGAAATTAAAATTTATCTTTTGTTCGCCTGTCTAAAAACAAGCGGATTATTCTGACTTATCTAATTTTGTTATTTTTCAAAAATTCAAATAATTAGAAT
>JAGHTV010000209.1 GCA_018065165.1 Candidatus Sodaliphilus fimicaballi
TATTACACCATATATCTTCTTGTCGTTGAGTCGCTTGAGTATGGCCTGTGCAATGGCGCCACCTATCTGGGGCTCGGTGCCACCGCCAAACTCGTCAATAAGTATGAGCGTCTCGCCGGCACCGCGATTCAAGAACAGCTTCATGTTCTGCAGGTGTGAACTGTAGGTACTCAGGTCATCCTCGATGCTCTGCTGGTCGCCTATGTCGATGAAGATGCTGCGGAACATGCCCATGTGCGAGTTGCTATACAGCATGGGCATAACGCCACACTGCATCATATATTGGTTGATGCCCACGGTCTTCAAGCATACACTCTTGCCACCAGCATTAGGACCCGAGATGAGCAGGATGCGTTGCTTGCGGTCGAGCTGCAGATTCAGTGGTACTACCTCCTTGCCCTGTTCCTTGAGTGACAGGTACAAACCGGGGTGAGTTGCGTGATACCACTCGATGAGCGGTTTCTCTTGTATGTGAGGCAACTGTGCGCCTATCTCGTGGGCAAACAGTGCCTTGGCTCTGATGAAGTCGATTTGCCCCAGTATGGCATAAGTGCCCAGCAGTTCGTCGATGTGGGGGCGTATGCCATCGGTCACGGCGGTGAGTATGCGTATGATCTCGCGTGCAATTTCGGCCTCGGTCTCGCGTATGCGGTTGTTGGCCTCGACTATTTCCTCGGGCTCGATGAAGACAGTCTTGCCGCTGGCACTCTCGTCGTGGACGATGCCCTTAACCTTGCGTTTGTGGGCTGGTGCTACAGGTATCACTAGGCGTCCGTCACGCACGCTGGGCTGAACATCGTTGTCAAGCACGCCATTCTGTTTCCCTTGACTGATGATGCGGCGTAGCATACCGTTGATGCTTGATGTCACGCTCATGATTGTGCGACGCAGTTCGGCCAGCAGGGGAGAGGCGTTGTCCTTGATGTTGCCATTCTTGTCGAGCACGGCAGCGATGTCGTCGCTAATGTGTCCAAACGACTGCATGCCACTCACCAGCTCGCACAGGTTGGGGTAGGGCGACTGCTCATCTTCCTTAGTTGCAAAAAACTTGATGATGTCACTTATCGTTCCTAGCGAGCGCTGCAGGTTAAACAGATTCTCGGCCGACAGAAACGAGCCGGGTGTGGTGGCCGCCTTGAGCACTGTACGCAGGTCAAAGACAAAGTTCAGAGGGAACTCGCGACTCGAATTCAATATACCCAGGAACTCGTTGGTCTGATTGAGCCACAGTTTTATCGACGGGAAGTGAGTGCTAAATGCCATCTGCTCGCAATGGGTGAGTCCCAGCGGGCTGATGCAGCGTTTCTCAATCTCGTGACGAATTGTAGTAAAGCCTATTTTCTGTTCAAAGTTCTTTGGGTATATCATATACATTATTTATATTGCGGTGCAAAGGTACTATTTTTTGATGAACCTAGCAAAGCACACAGTTTCAAAGCTGCTACATAGCTATTTTCAAAGCGAAGCATAAAATCATAAATAAAATATTTTCTTTTTTACAGGACAACAATATAAATATATAACAC
>JAGHTV010000010.1 GCA_018065165.1 Candidatus Sodaliphilus fimicaballi
ACCTTATCCTGAGCAACGGCGAGAAGTGGAATGTGTGCTCAACCAAGAGTGCCGACAACTTCTCGGCCACTGCCTACTTCTTTGCACGCCGCCTGTGGAACGTGCTGGGAATTCCCGTGGGTGTAATCGACACTTCATGGGGTGGTACTCCCGCCGAGGCTTGGACAAGCACACAGACGCTAAAGACCGTTACAGGTTTTGAAGAGAGTGCAGCCGAACTTGAGCAAATCGCAGGCAACCAAGAACTTCTCAAGCAGAAACACGAGCGCGACATCAAGAAGTGGACCGCCATCTACAACAAGGCCGACGAAGGCATGGACGGCAACACACCCCGCTGGATCAACGGCGCTAAGGACCTCAACGAGTGGAAGACAATGAAGCTGCCCAACGCATGGGAATGGGTAGGTCTGCCCAACTTTGACGGTATAGTTTGGTTCCAGAAGGTAGTTACTCTGCCCGACCACTGGGTAGGCAAGGACCTCAAACTCAAGGCTGGTAAGGTCGACGACGAAGACTGGGCTTGGTTCAACGGCACACAGGTGGGTACTACTAACGGCTACTGGATTGAACGCGTATACGATGTTCCCGCAGCTCTGGTTAAGGACAACAAGGCTATTATTACTATTAAGGTACGCGACGAGAACGGTCTGGGTGGCATATGCGGCGACGCTCACATGCTCGAGCTCAAGATGGGCGACGAGACACTGGCACTTGCAGGCGACTGGCACTACCACGTAGGCCTCGCAGTTAACGACCTGCCCCGCAAACCCGAGAACACCAACAGCCAGAACTTCCCCAGCAACCTCTACAACTCAATGATTTATCCCCTGCGTGACTTCGCCATCCAGGGTGCAATATGGTATCAGGGCGAGAGCAACGCCGACTGGCATCAGCAGTACACTCCGCTGTTCCAGGCCATGATTCAAGACTGGCGCAAGCTGTGGAAGAAGGAGATTCCTTTCTACTTCGTTCAGATTGCCAACTGGCAAGAGCGTCACGCCGTGCAACCCGACTCACGCTGGGCATTCCTGCGCGAGGCACAAACCAATGCGCTACAGCTCTCTAATACTGGCATGGTATCTACCATCGACATAGGCGAGGCCTATGACATCCACCCCAAGAACAAGCAAGAGGTGGGTTTGCGTCTGGGTAACGCCGCTCTGGCACAAACTTACAAGCGCGGTCAGTACAACCTGCCACTGTATAGCGGCAAGATGCAAGTCAAGGACAGCAAGGCAACACTGAGTTTCAACCAGGCACTCACCGTGCAAGGCGACAAGGTGGAAGGTTTCATCATTGCAGGTCCCGACATGAAGTTCCACACCGCACAGGCAACCGTCACAGGCAACAAGGTTACCGTGTGGAGTCCCGAGGTGGCTATGCCCATCGCAGTACGCTACGCATGGGGCGACAACCCCGCCAACAACGTGCGCTCAACCGACGGCTCGCTGCCCCTCACCCCCTTCCGCACCGACCGCTGGTAACTTTGTAAAGGGTTAAAGGTTTAAAGGGTTAAGGGTTTAAGAGTTAAAGAGTTTAAGGGCGTAAGAGTTTAAGAGTGTAAAGGTTTAAAGGTTTAAAGGTTTAAGGGTTTAAGGGTTTAAGGG
>JAGHTV010000499.1 GCA_018065165.1 Candidatus Sodaliphilus fimicaballi
CATCACAGCATGCACGACAGTGCACCTTTACTCCAAGGGGTTTATTTCTGTTTTTGTTATATTTCAACATAAGCACAAAAGAACATAAGAAATAATTTTATTTTTCAGTCTAATCAGAAAATCTGTAGTTTTTATTTAGACAGAAGTACACAAGAACATAAGAAATTATTTTAATTTCTTTTAATTTAAGAGAGGTTCGCTGGTCGCGGCACGGGCCTACGGCCCACTAACCGCTGCTCACTCTCTTGAGCTCGCCTTCGGCTCGGTTCTGTCAGTTGAATAAACCTCTGCGGGATCTGCGAGAGAGAAAAAGTTTGCGTTTGCGTTTGTGTTAGCGTAAAAAAATCGTACCTTTGTAAGTTGAAACGAAATCAATAAAATATCAAGGATATATATGAATATTTCTTATAAGTGGCTTAAACGCTACATCAATACCGATCTTACACCTGAAGAGGTGAGCGTGGCTCTTACATCACTCGGCCTCGAAGTGGGTGCTCTTGAACAAATCGAAACCATACGCGGCGGTCTGCGCGGACTCGTAGTAGGCAAGGTTCTTACCTGCGTTGATCATCCCAACAGCGACCACCTTCACATCACTACCGTAGACCTGGGCAATGGCGAGGATCCCGTACAAATCGTGTGCGGCGCTCCCAATGTTGCTGCCGGCCAAAAGGTGATTGTTGCCACCATTGGCACCAAGCTCTATGACGGCGACAAGGAGTTTGTAATCAAGAAGGGTAAGATGCGCGGCGAGGAATCATGGGGTATGATTTGTGCCGAGGACGAGATTGGCGTAGGCGCAAGCCATGACGGCATCATCGTTCTGCCCGAGGACGCAGTAGTGGGCACTCCCGCGGCTGAGTACTATGGCATCGAGGACGACTACCTCATCGAGGTTGACCTCACCCCCAACCGCATCGACGGTGCTTCGCACTATGGCGTGGCACGCGACCTCAAGGCATGGATGCAACGCAACGGCCGTGGCGGCGAGCTCTCAAAGCCCTGCGTTGACGCCTTTGCAAGCGACAAGGCCGATGGCGCAATTCCCGTCGAGGTTGAGAATACCGAGGCTTGCCCCCGCTACAGCGGCTTGACAATACGCGGCGTCAAGGTTAAGGAGAGTCCTAAGTGGCTCAAGGACCTGCTGCTCGCTGTGGGCCAGCACCCCATCAACAACATCGTTGACATCACCAACTATATGCTCCTGGGCCTGGGCCAACCCATGCACTGCTTTGACCTGGCCAAGGTGAAGGGCGACAAGATTGTGGTTAAGACCGTGAAGGAAGGCACCAAGTTTGTGACCCTCGACGGCGTAGAGCGCACACTCACCGAGCGCGACCTCATGATATGCAACGCTGAGGAGCCCATGTGCATAGGCGGCGTTTACGGCGGCCTCGAGAGTGGCGTAACCGAGAGCACTACCGATGTGTTCCTTGAGAGCGCTTACTTCCACCCCACTTGGATTCGCAAGACAGCACGTCGCTTTGCCATCAACAGCGACGCATCGTTCCGCTTTGAGCGCGGTATCGACCCCAACACCACCGTTTACAACCTCAAGGTGGCTGCTATGCTCGTCAAGGAGCTCGCTGGCGGTGAGATATGCGGCGACATCGTTGACGTGAAGTCACAAGACTTCCCCGGCTTCCCCGTCGAGCTCAAGTATGACTATGTTACTGGCCTCATTGGCAAGAACATCGAGCACGAGGTAATCAAGGACATCGTCAAGAGCCTTGAGATGGAAGTGGTTGCCGAGGACGACGAGAAGTTGAACATCGTGGTTCCCACTTACCGTGTTGACGTGCGCCGTCCCTGCGATGTAGTTGAGGACATCCTGCGCGTTTACGGTTACAACAATATCGAGTTCAGCGACGATGTTAAGGGCACCCTGTCGGCTAAGGACAGCGTTGACTTTGCCGACGACCTGCAAGAGCTCATCAGCAACCAGCTCACATCATGCGGCTATCGCGAGATCATGAACAACTCGCTCACTGCTGCTAGCAACTATACAGGCCTCACCGCTTATCCCGAGGAGAACTGCGTGCGCATCATGAACCCGCTGAGTAGCGACCTCAATGTAATGCGCCAGTCAATCATCTTTGGCGGTCTGGAGAGCGTGGCACGCAACATCAACCACAAGAACCCCAACATGAAGCTCTACGAGTTTGGCAATGTGTACCACTACACTCCCGGTGCCGACCAAACCGAGAAGGCACTCGCACCCTACACCGAGCAGTCGATGCTGGGTATATGGCTCAGTGGCAACAACCACGAGGAGTCATGGGCCGAGCCCGTGCGTCCCGTCAATGTATATGACCTCAAGGCAATGCTCGAGAATGTGCTCACAGGCATGGGCGTTGACCTCGACACACTGGTTGTGGAGCAAACCGAGGACGACACCATCGCTCCCGCACTCACCTACAAGAACCGCGGTGGCAAGGTTGTAGCTCAACTGGGCGTTGTTACCGACGAGTTGCTCAAGAAGGCCGACATCGATCAGCCCGTATACTTTGCACAGGTATTCTGGAATGTAGCTTGCAAGCTGGCAGCCAAGAAGGACATCAAGTACTATGACCTGCCCAAGACGCTGCCCGTGCGCCGCGACCTGGCTCTGCTCGTTGACGTGAGCACCACTTATGCCGACATACGCCGCGTGGTAGAGAGCAGCGAGAAGAAGTTGCTCAAGCAGGTATCACTCTTCGACGTTTACGAGAGCAAGAAGCTCGAGGCTGGCAAGAAGAGTTACGCCATCAGCATGATTATCCAGGATGACAACAAGACCCTGCAAGACAAGCAGATTGATGCCATCATGAAGAAGATTATCACCAATCTTGAGAACCAGCTGGGCGCAAAACTGCGCTAATACGGCATCTCGAGAGACACGATAATAGTCAAGGGCCCCCGTAGTTCAATGGATAGAATAGCGCTCTCCTAAAGCGTAGATCCGGGTTCGATTCCCGGCGAGGGTACAAAACCAAATGCCGCCCGCAACCACGGGAGGCATTTGTCAATAATGATACTACAAACATTGACCAACATGAAAAAATTACTTTCAGTGATCGCACTACTGGCAACAGTCGTTGCCACATCTTGGGCTGCACCTGTCAAGGTTGCGTCACCCCAAGGAAAAATCAACCTTACATTTGATTTGAATCAAGATGGCACTCCCGTCTACGAAGTGTTCTATGGCGACAAGCAGGTGATAAAGCCCAGCCAGATGGGTTTTGACCTCGCCAAGGCCAACCTCCCCGGCTCGTTTGACAACATGGCCATAGTAAAGAGTGGCGGCAACTTGTCGCTGCGCACCGGTTTTGAGGTGAAGGATGTGAAGCGCCGCAAGTTCAATGAGACATGGAAGCCCGTGTGGGGCGAGGAGAGCGAGATCGTTAACAACTACAACGAGATGGCAGTGACCCTCATCCAGCCCGACATGCTGCGCACCATGGTCATCCGCTTCCGCGTTTATGACGACGGCGTGGGTTTCCGCTATGAGTTCCCCCAGCAGCAAAACCTCAACTACTTCGTCATCAAGGAAGAGCGTACACAGTTTGCTATGACAGGCGACCACATCGCATGGTGGCTGGCTGGCGACTACGACACCCAGGAATATGAATACACTCGCTCACGCCTGAGCGAGATTAGTAGCCTCTTTGACGGTTCAATCTGCGGCAACGCATCACAAGAGCAGTTCAGCAAGACTGGCGTACAGACTTCACTGCAGATGAAGACCGACGACGGCCTCTACATCAACTTGCACGAGGCTGCCCTCGTTGACTACCCCTGTATGAGCCTCAACCTGGACGAGAAGACTATGACATTTGAGTCATGGCTTACCCCCGACGCCATAGGTATGAAGGGCTTCATGCAGACTCCCTGCCACACTCCCTGGCGCACTATCATGGTGACCGATAACGCCTGCGACGTGCTGGCTTCTCGCCTCATCCTCAACCTGAACGAACCCTGTAAGTACAAGGACACTTCATGGATCAAGCCCGTCAAGTACATGGGCGTATGGTGGGAGGTGA
This sequence comes from Candidatus Sodaliphilus fimicaballi, assembly GCA_018065165.1. Lineage (GTDB taxonomy): Bacteria > Bacteroidota > Bacteroidia > Bacteroidales > Muribaculaceae > Sodaliphilus > Sodaliphilus fimicaballi. The sequence continues at coordinate 4,023 of JAGHTV010000499.1, forward strand.
TTACAGGCAAGGGCTCATGGGCATATACCGACGCTCTGCCCTCGGTACAGCTGCATCGCACTAACTACAACAAGCTTGCTCCTAGCCCCAAGCACTCGGCCAACACACTCAACGTGAAGCGTTATCTCGACTTTGCATCAGAGCACGGCTTTGACCAGCTGCTCATTGAGGGTTGGAACATCGGTTGGGAAGACTGGGCAAACAACAGCAAGGACTATGTCTTTGACTTCGTTACCCCCTACCCCGACTTCGACATCGAGTACCTCAACGAGTATGCTCACAGCAAGGGCATGAAGCTGATGATGCACCACGAGTCATCATCAAGTGTTCGCAACTACGAGCGCCACATGGAGCAGGCCTATAAACTGATGGACAAATACGGTTACAACTCGGTTAAGAGCGGTTACGTGGGCGACATCATCCCCCGCGGTGAGCATCACTACGGCCAGTGGTGTGTCAACCACTACCTCTACGCCGTGAAGCAGGCAGCTAAGCA
>JAGHTV010000311.1 GCA_018065165.1 Candidatus Sodaliphilus fimicaballi
ACCTTATATTATATGTTTAAACTAATTTATAGTTTAGGGCTCGCGGCCTTCAACGATAGCCTCAGTATCGTGAGCAATCATATACTCTTCATCGGTCATTACAACAACAACCTTAACCTTGCTGTCGGGAGTACTGATAACGCCTTCCTTGCCACGCCATGTCTTGTCGTTAACTTCATCATCAATCTTAACACCTAGGTATTCCAGATTGCGGCATACAACCTTGCGAGTGCCAAATTGGTTTTCACCCACACCACCTGTAAAGGCGATGATGTCAACGCCATTAAGCTCAGCGGCATAAGCACCAATGTACTTAAGAATGCGAAGTTCATACATATCGAGTGCAAGTTGAGCCTTCTTGTCGCCTTTAACCTCGGCAGCATCAACGATTTCACGCATATCGCTAGAGATACCTGTTACGCCCATTACACCACTTTCCTTATTAAGGATTCCGAGCATATCCTTTGCCGAGAGATTATACTTCTCCATAAGGAACAGGAGAGCACCGGGATCAACATCACCTGCACGAGTACCCATCATGAGACCCTCGGTGGGAGTGAGACCCATACTTGTATCAATGCTCTTGCCATCCTTGATAGCAGTAATACTAGCACCATTACCAATGTGACAGCAAATGATCTTCTTGCCAGCAGGATCAACGCCAAGCATTTCACACACGCGGCTAGCTACAAAGCGATGGCTAGTTCCATGGAAACCATAGCGGCGAACATGATCCTCAGTATAATACTTCTCGGGCAATGCATAGCGATAAGCCTTAGCGGGCATAGTCTGATGGAAAGCAGTATCAAATACAGCAACTTGTGGAACACTGGGCAAAACAGCGTCAATTGCCTCTATACCTTGCATGTTTACTGGATTATGAAGGGGAGCAATGCCGTAGCATTCCTTAATCATAGCTTTAACCTCGTCGGTAATGAGCATACTCTTGCTGAACTTCTCACCGCCATGAACTACGCGATGACCTACAGCATCAATCTCGTCAAAGGACTTGATGCAACCATATTCTTCATTAGTAAGCACATCAAGAATTGACTTGATTGCACCAACATGGTCGTTTATATTAAGAGCGATTTCCTTCTTGCTGCCATCTTCAAACTTAAGCTTGATAAATGCATCAGGAAGACCAATCTTTTCAACACCACCCTCAGCAAGGGTCTTGTTAGCCTTAATCTCAATAAGTTTGTACTTCACTGAACTGCTACCGCAGTTGAGAACTAGGATATTCATAGTTATATTTTTATTTATTAGGTTTACTTATTAATTGCTTGATTACAAGTAAGCAGTACTGTACGATAGATGTCATCATCGCTACAACCGCGTGACAGGTCATTTACAGGAGCAGCAAGACCTTGCAGCACTGGACCTACAGCCTTTGCACCACCTATACGTTGAACCAACTTATAAGCAATGTTGCCTACCTCAAGGTTTGGGAACACAAGGACATTAGCCTTACCGGCAATATGACTGTCGGGAGCTTTACTTGCAGCAACACTAGGAACAATGGCGGCATCGGCCTGCAGTTCGCCATCAATCTGCAAGTTAGGATTCATCTCGAGAGCCATCTTTGTTGCGGCAACAACCTTGTCAACCTCCTCGTGTGATGCACTGCCCCAAGTAGAGAAACTGAGCATTGCAATCTTTGGTTCGATATTGGCAAGTGCACGAGCAGTCTTGTCGGCCGAAACAGCAATCTGAGCAAGTTCCTCAGCAGTGGGGTCGGGTAGAACAGCACAGTCGGCAAATACCATAACGCCATTTTCGCCATAAGGAACATCCTCGGGCATAAGCATAAGGAATGCACCTGATACTACACTTACACCAGGAGCAGTCTTAACAACTTGGAATGCAGCACGCAGTACATTACCAGTAGTATTCATTGCACCAGCAACCTGACCATCGGCATCACCATTCTTAATAAGGAGACATCCCAGATACAGGGGATCATTAATTTTCATGCGAGCATCGGCAATGGTAACGCCTTTTTTCTTGCGAAGTTCATAGAAAAGTTGTGCATACTTTTCAACAGCCTCAGTATCGGCTGGATCAACAAATTGTGCTTTGTCTATATTGGTAAGCCCCAACTCAGCCGCCTTGGCAAGAATTGTTTCCTTGTTGCCAATAAGAATAACCTTGGCAACGCCATCGGCAATAATTCTGTCGGCAGCACGCAGTGTACGGGGTTCGGTACTCTCGGGTAAAACGATACGCTGAGGATTAGCAATCGCATTTTGTTTTAGTTGCTCAAATAGAGGTTCCATATATAGTTAATCGTATTAAATTATTGTCATTTTAAATTAAATGCAAATATAGTCAAAATTTGTCATAAAACCGTTTGTACATAGTTTAAAAATTATTTATTCTCACACAAAATGCTAAAATTGTCGGTTTCGCTTGCGATAGTATAATGTTTGTTGTAATTTTGCAGTTTAATAGCACTGATGAAAATGTTCAGAATCAAAAAGCTCTACATATTCATGCTGAAGACCTTTCTTCCGCTGTTCATGATGACATTCTTTATATGTTTGTTCATCGTGATGATGCAGTTTTTATGGAAGTACATCGACGAACTGGTAGGAAAGGGATTAAGCATCGATGTAGTAGCTGAGCTTTTCTTCTATGCAGCGTTGTCAATGGTGCCACTTGCATTACCCTTGTCTATATTGCTGGCATCACTCATGACATTTGGTAACCTGGGCGAGCATGTAGAGCTGACTGCCATGAAGTCGTCAGGCATATCACTCACCAAGGTTATGTCGCCGCTTTTCGTTTTTCTGTGCTTTGTAGCAGTAGGCGCTTTCTTCTTCCAGAACAATGTGTTACCCCAATCCCAAGTCAAGATGTGGACTCTTATGTTCTCTCTGAGGCAAAAGTCTCCCACGCTCGACATTCCTGAGGGTACTGTTTATACCCAAATCCCAGGATACAACTTATATGTAAAGCGTAAAGGCAAGAACAACGATATGCTTTACAACCTGCTCATCTACGATGTAGCTACAGCTGGTGGGTATCCTCGCATTGTAGCTGCCGACTCGGGTCGCCTAAGCATGACCCCCGACAAGAAACACCTTGTTTTGAACTTGTACAAAGGCAACTGGTACGAGGACATGAAAAACGGTGCAACATCCAATATGGGCGACAACCTTTATCGTCGCGAGACATTTCACGACAAGGAGATTCTGATACCCTATGACGACAACTTCACCCGTATGGACGATGATGCCATGCGATCACAATATGTAGGCAAGAACATCACAGAACTACGCCAGACCATCGACTCTGTGGGGTTACATGTCGACTCTGTTGCTGCAACCATCAGCCAGGAATTGCGCTCGATGCCAGTGTGTGGTGCACCTGCACAAATATTTGAGCAAAAAGACGGCAAGAACCTACGAGTCTTGAACAAGGTTACACTCAACAAGGCTGTTGACTTTGATTCAATTATGGAATCGCTAACAGCTAGTTCAAGGTATATGGTGATAGAACAGGCAATGTCATCAGCTATGAACCAGAAGCAAGACTTTGAGTTCCGAGGATATACCTTGGCCGATGATAATTTCATCATTCGCCGCCACGAAATAGAGCTGCAGAAGAAATTCACACTTTCATTGGCATGTATCATCTTCTTCCTTATCGGAGCCCCGCTAGGAGCCATCATTCGCAAGGGCGGACTTGGTACTCCCATCGTGATATCAGTAGTATGCTTTATCATATATTACATCATTGACAATATGGGCTACAAACTAGCCCGTGATGGTCGCTGGATTGTATGGCAAGGCATTTGGTTAAGTTCGGCAATACTATTGCCATTAGGCGTATTCTTAACGCATAAGGCAGTCAACGACTCGGCCGTATTCAATCCCGATGCATGGATGAACTTCTTGCGTCGTGTGGCAGGTGTACAACAAGTTAGAAAACTGGCAATCAAGGAAGTTATCATTAACGACATGGATACCGACAAAGCGGTTGAGATGGCTAACGACCTCAAGACTTTATATCAAATTTTCCTTGATAAATATCCTGTGCGTCAAACCTATATTGAGTATCTCAAGTACGGTTTTGACAAGAAGATGCTACGCCAACTCACAAGCGATACCGACGCGCTTGTCGAGTATCTGAGCAACTCACGCGAGCAGATGGTCATTAACAAGGCGATGGATTATCCCATCTTCCGCCAACTGCTCACATATCATGTAACAAACTATCCAAAAGTCGGCATTGCTCTGGCTATAGGTTTCCCCATTGGGTTACCCCTTTATTTAATTGGCATACGACACCAGAAAGCATTGTTGAACGATGTACAGCACGCACTCAATGTAAGCAACCAGTTGATAGCCATCTTCAATGGCGAGTATACACGCGAGATGGAATACAACCCCGCATAAATCAAACAAGAAACACAGGCTCGCTTCAATAACACTATCATTGATCAATTAACAATTGGCGTTATATGATACTGCGACTTTACAAGTGACAATATATGTTACATCATATTATTAATACAAAAACCGCTGAGGAGAACCCCAGCGGTTTTTTTGTGTTATTGTTATAATGTCTTATTCGCCTTCTTCTACATCGCTCAGGTCGACTGCGTAGTAAACTTTCTTGCCAGTGGGGTAGAGGCCAGTGATGAACATAACCTTATCGCTATCGCTAGCACGCATAATCTGATTGTAGATATTCTCAACATCCTCACGAGTGCTTACGGGAGCGTTGTTGATATCGGTGATTACGAAACCGTCCTTAACACATGCTCTCTTGAACTTACCAGCTTTGACGCCTACAACCTTAATACCCTTAGAAATGTTAAGATCGCGTTTCTCTGCATCGGTAAGTTCGGCAAATGCACAACCCAAAGTGAGCATGTCGCTGCTCTTGGTCACCTTAGTGCTACCTTGATTGTTCTTGAGCGTAACAGTTGTGGTCTTAAGTTTGTTGTCACGATAGTAGCTTACTTGAATCTTGTCGCCAGGACGAAGTTTGTTCATCTGTTCTTGAAGTTCGCCACTGTTCTTAACTGTAGCGTCGTTAATCTTTACAATGACATCGCCTTCTTGCAGACCCGCTTCTTTAGCGGCACTCAAGTCATTAACCTTAGCCACATAGATACCGTCCTTAGTTGCAGTAACCTTGTGCTCCTCGGCCAAGTCGGCGTCAAACTCTTGATACTGGATACCCAGCACTGCACGCTGTACTGTACCATATTGCTTGATGTCAGTCACAATCTTCTTAACTGTGTTGCTAGGAACAGCAAATGAGCAGCCCGAGTAGTTACCTGTTTGTGATACAATCATTGTATTGATACCTACGAGTTCACCAGCTGTATTCACAAGTGCACCACCGCTATTGCCAGGGTTTACAGCAGCATCGTGCTGAATAAACGCCTTGATTCCTGCATTGCTCTCGGCCATACCGCGAGCCCTAGCGCTAATGATACCTGCAG
>JAGHTV010000223.1 GCA_018065165.1 Candidatus Sodaliphilus fimicaballi
TCCAAAGTCTTTCTGCTGCATAAACAGGGCTCCACCCAGGATTGCACAGTTAACTGCAATAAGTGGCAGGAAAATACCTAGCGAAGCATAGAGCGATGGAGAGAATTTCTCAACGGCCATCTCCACTAGTTGTGTAGCACTAGCAATTACTGCAATGAACATGATTAGACCCAAGAAACTCAGGTCAACTTCCTTAAACGAGTCACCCAACCATGCCAGTGCACCAGCTTGCAATACATAGGTGTTGAGCATGTAGTTAAGTGGCAAGGTTACTACCAGCATAAATGTAACAGCAACACCAAGTCCAAACGCTGTTTTTACATTCTTAGAAACTGCCAGATATGAGCACATTCCTAAGAAGTAAGCAAATATCATATTGTCGATGAATATCGACTTTACAAACAAATTAAGTTCTTCCATTGTCTTGTGATTTTTAAGCTATTACTTACTTCTCTTGCAATTGTGGATTGCGTGCACGATGCACCCATATTATGCAAGCCACTGTGATAAGTGCCATGGGAGGCAGAATCATCAAACCATTATTCTCGTATCCATGATCGTAGCACCATTGTGGTATTACGTGGAATCCAAACAGCGTACCTGATCCCAGCAGTTCGCGGAAGAATGCCACTATTACAAGTACGATAGTGTAACCCAGGCCGTTGCCTATACCATCAAGGAATGACTCCCAGGGACGATTGTTAAGCGCAAATGCCTCGAGGCGACCCATCAATATACAGTTTGTAATGATGAGACCAACGAATACCGACAATTGCTTGCTCACATCATAGCTGAATGCGGCTAGGAATTGTTGAACTATGATAACCAGTGCTGCAACTACTACCAGTTGCACGATGATGCGGATGGTTGAGGGAATTGTCTTGCGTATGAGTGAAATGATTACATTACTGAACGCAAGCACTGCAATTACTGAAATACCCATTGCTATGGCAGGCTCAAGACTTGCTGTGACAGCCAGCGATGAGCATATACCCAGTATCTGAACCAGTACAGGGTTCTCTTGTGATAGTGGGTTGAAGAGTATCGATTTATTCTTTTTTGATAACATGATTTCTCCGTTTAGTCGTTTTACTCTTGAGTTTTCGCGTTTGCACCTTGAAGTGTTTCTAGGAAAGGTTGATAAGGTGCCAAGCACGCCTTGAGCATATCGCTCACACCACGGCTAGTGATTGTTGCACCTGTAAGGGCATCAACATAGTCGCCATCGTTGCCGGGCTTTTGACCTTTCTTTACTACTTCAACATTGGTAAATGCACCATTAACAAACAGTTTCTTATCCTTGAACGAGTCTTGGAAAGACTGCTCGGTAATGCGGGCACCAAGTCCCGGGGTTTCACCCTCGTGCGAGAAGTTGGCTCCATAGATGTTACTGCCGTCGCTGTCAACTGCTACATAACCCCAGATGGGTCCCCACAGTCCTGCACCATAAACAGGAATCACATACTTGATTGAGCCGTCGTCAACCTTGCACTTCATTACTGGCAGTTTGCGTGACGCTTCGTCAAGTTTTACATTAGATTTCATCTGTACATCAAATGCCACATTGGCACTGCTGTCAACTACAGCACCGTTGCCGTCGACAAGAAAATCTTGAATGATATACTTCTCATAGCTAGCTTTAACATCGGCATCGTTGTCACACACTACATGCAGTGCGCTCAATATCTGTTTGCGTTTGTCATTGGCAATGTTCTCGTCTTGCAGGGGCTTAAGGTTCATATAGATAACTGCCAACACTGCACCCACGAGCACTACCATGATTGCCGAATACAGGATTTGATATGTATTGCTGTTTTTATTCATAGTCAAGTCCTCCATTATTTAGTTTTAGCGCGGTTAAGGCGGCGCTTGATGTTAAACGAAACCACGCAGTGGTCGATGAGTGGAGCAAATGCATTCATCAGCAGTATTGCCAGCATTGCACCCTCGGGGTAACCACTATTATATACGCGTATGAGTATCGCAATCACACCAATTAGGAATCCATAAAGGAATTGGCCAATATGAGTGCGAGCTCCTGTCACAGGGTCGGTTGCCATGAACACTGCTGCAAACGCAAAACCGCCAAGGCAGATGTGTGAAAC
>JAGHTV010000052.1 GCA_018065165.1 Candidatus Sodaliphilus fimicaballi
CATCACAATAGTATGACAATTTCTTGTTTTGCATTCCTGTGCCTGGCATCATACGTTGAATATCTATTACAAGGTGATTATCAGCCTCGGGTAATTCTGAACAGGCCTTAATGTGACTCATTGCCTCGGCATAGAGTGCACGAACCTCGGTGATGCGTTTCTGTTGCTTGGCACTCTGTGCAACAGCACTGATACTGATTGCCATGAGCGCAATGATCATAAATACTTTCTTCATATCGTTTTATTTTTTCAAATTCCAAATGAGATTGCTAAATTCTTTAAGTGCACTACTACTGGGACTAGCATTACTGCCATGTGAATACTTGTAACTGCCATTGTCAAACTTCACTTCGAGGTTCCACGAATAGCCATCAAGTATTTCTACATCAGGTTGATAACTTTCTTTCCAAGCATTTACTCGTCCGTCATCATAAATCTTTTTAAGTTCAACCATCAAAGAACCGTCAGCAATAAACTCTTCTTCGCCCATGCCACGCTGGCGTTTTACAGCAACACTACCATTCTCGAGCAACTCAACCTTGAAATAATCGTCAGGTTGAGCCATTGTACCATAGTTACCATACTCAAGATATATGATATTTCCAGTCTTCACATTATCACTGTCAGATACAGAAGTTGTGGGCGATGTTGTGGGGTCACCAGAAGTTGGAGCCTTAGACGGCTTGCAAGCCACCACCAACAGCAAGGCCGAAACAATCAAAATAATAGCAACAAGTTTAGTCATATTAATAATGAGTTTAAGTGTTTATATAGGTTATTTCCAAGAAACCTTAACTGTGTAAGGAACACCGTTTAGAAGATCTTTCACTTCGGTATTCTTGTAGATGTGACCAGTTGCAGTGTTGACAGCTTCAGGACAATCAAGGCACTTAACCGCTACGTACCATAAACCGGCCTTCATCTTAGGCAATGTGAACTGATGCTTTGCACCTTCGATGGTTGACACGAAATCGGCAACATCATCATAGGCATAAGTATCTTTGCACACCGCAAGTGTAAAGTGTGTACCCTCAGGGCCATCGAGATTGAATGTAACATCGCGTGCTCCTTGGGGGATTTCAACCGCAAAATGGTGTACCTGTAAATCGCCGATGCGAGTAAACTCGGGCTGACGCTCATAAGACTGACGATCCATAACACGAGACTCGCCATTCTTAAGATAACCTTTGACCTTGGTCATACCTATACCATCAAGCGCATACTTTATCATACCTGCAGCAAGGTCACGACGCTCGCCCTCGGTAACTTCCTCGGGATGTGAGCCACACAGTACCATGCGACCTGTAATATTGTCTTTCTTATAAGCCGATACTGAAGGTTTGTTGTGCATCTTGCCACCCTCCTTGTAATCATATCGTGCAAGCACCTCTGCTCCCTTGGGCATATCGCCAGGGAAATTACCTTGATTATGACGAACCTCGGCAATGTACTTATCGCCACCAAAGTCGTAGTATTTAAGCAGCGGGCTCTTATTCTCGATGAACATACCAGTGTATATCTTAGCCTTCTCGGTGTGGCAGAAAGGTGCAGGCCAAATGTGAAGATAATTAGGGACATTGGGATTTCCGTCAAAACCCTGTGATGCCAAAATTGCACCAGCACATGTTCCTACATATGAACCTCCGGCGTTATAGAACTCGCGAATGCGACGACGACCTGCCTCGCCAAGCGATGTACCGTGAGTGAGGGACGAACCACCATCAATGAAAATCATCTTGAAACGAGGTTCTCCATCGGGATAAAGCAAACGGCCATTCCAGTCGCTATCGTCACCAGCGATAAACTTGTTTTGCTCACTGGCATCACTCATTTCATCGTATGCAACACGCTCAATCGACAATCCAAGCATCTTTACAGCAGGAAGAGTGTCACGAGAGGTGAGACCAATGCCACAATCAAAGAATACATCCTTATAAAAACTTCTGTTAGGTACATTTTCAAGTGGTTTACTTGACTTTACATCAGCAGCCTGGGTTCCAGTGCTTACCAGTAGCATTGCCATAAATGACAGTGCCCATTTGTTCAGTTTTATCATTTTCAACAATTATTTATATTTTCAATGCAAAGGTACACACAATTGTGTTGATATACAAAAAAATGCAGGAGCAAATTGCCCCTGCATTATATCTGTAGAACAATACTCTGATTTAGAGCGTAGCAATAATCTTCTTGATGTCTTCACCCAGTTGCTCGGCTTTCTCCATTGTGTGAGCCTCGCTATAGATGCGAATGATGGGTTCGGTATTGCTCTTGCGCAAGTGTACCCAGCAATCCTCGAAGTCAATCTTCACGCCATCGATAGTTGTAAGTTTCTCATTAGCGTAATGTTTCTTTACAGCCTCAAGGATACCGTCAACATCGGTCTCAGGAGTAAGTTCAAGCTTAGTCTTAGCAATGCTATATTGAGGATAAGTCTTCTTAAGTTCGCTCACCTTCTTACCACTCTTAGCAAGCAATGAAAGGAACAAAGCAACACCTACAAGAGCGTCACGACCATAGTGAGAAGCAGGATAGATAACTCCACCATTACCCTCGCCACCTATGACAGCACCTGTGCGGCGCATCTCGGTAGTAACATTAACCTCGCCTACTGCAGCAGCAGTATACTCACAACCGCGAGCATTGGTAACATCGCGCAGTGCACGTGACGAAGAAAGGTTGCTAACAGTAGCACCAGGAGTGTGTTGCAACACATAGTCAGCAACAGCAACTAGAGTGTATTCTTCAACAAAGAATTCACCGTTTTCCATAACGATAGCCAGACGGTCAACATCAGGGTCAACTACGAAGCCCACATCGGCCTTGCCTTGCTTCATGAAGTCGCTGATACCAGTAAGGTTTTCAGGAATGGGTTCGGGGGTGTGACCAAAGTTGCCTGTAGGGTCACAATATAGCTTCTCAACATTCTTAACGCCGAGAGCCTCAAGCAGTTTGGGAATAGCAACACCACCTACTGAATTGACAGCGTCAACAGCAACGGTAAAGTTAGCATTCTTGATAGCTTCAACATCAACCAAGTCAAGTGCAAGTACAGAGTCGATGTGACGGCGCAGATATGTATAATTCTTTTGTTCACGTCCTAATTGATCAACCGGTGCGTAATCAAAATCCTCAGCCTCGGCAATACGCAAAACTTCCTTGCCTTGAGCATCAGTAAGAAATTCGCCCTTGTTGTTGAGCAGTTTGAGAGCATTCCACTGTTTAGGATTGTGTGATGCTGTGATGATGATACCACCACAAGCACCTTCTTCAACTACAGCAATCTCAGTAGTGGGAGTTGTTGCCAAACCAATGTTGACTACATCGAAACCCATACCAGTGAGGGTACCGACTACAACATTGAGTACCATACGGCCAGACAAACGAGCATCGCGACCAACTACAATCACATTAGATTTAGTCTCAGAGTTGCGACGCATAAATGTTGCGTAAGCCGATGTGAATTTTACGATATCGAGTGGAGACAGGCCTTCGCCCGGTTTGCCACCGATAGTGCCACGAATACCAGAAATGGACTTAATTAATGACATAAATAA
>JAGHTV010000267.1 GCA_018065165.1 Candidatus Sodaliphilus fimicaballi
AAGGACAAAAGAATTAATTTTAATTATTTTAATTTCTTTCAGTCATAATTGAAGTGTGGTTTACGCTATCGCGAAGCATAATTTATTTTAATTTAAGGGAGGTTCGCTGTTCGCGGCACGGGCTAACGCCCACTAACCGCTGCTCACTCCCTTGAGCTCGCTAAGCTCGGTTCTGTCTGTTTATTTTAGACTATAAGAACAAAAGGACAAAAGAATTAATTTTAATTATTTTAATTTCTTTCAGTCATAATTGAAGTGTGGTTGCGCTAACGCGAAGCACAATTTCGGATAATTTCTGTCAGTTATAATTTAAGGGAGATTCGCTCGGTTCTGTCCGTGAAAAAAATCTGTGTCGCGAGGATTATTTCTTCTCGTCGGGGAACTTGTTGGGGTAGGTGAGTGCAACGCGTGGACGGCGCAGGGCTCTTACTACCAGCCACACGCCCAGCACGATGAATGGTATGCTCAGCAATTGGCCCTGATCGATGCCCCAGGTGGCACGCATTTCAATCTCCCATATCTCTTGAACATTCTTGATGTACTCGATGAAGAAGCGTGATGCAAAGATTCCTATCATGAACGTGCCGAAGAGTAATCCCTCGCGTTCTTGCGCGTTCTTGCGCCAGTATAGCCACATGCACAGTGCAAAGGTTACAAGGTAGCACGCTGCCTCGTAGAGTTGCGTGGGGTGGCAAGGTGCGGTGAAGATGGGCTCGGCACCATGGTGCATCACGGCACCTATGTTGTCGATGAAGCGGAATCCCCAAGGCATCGTTGTCTCGCCGCCATATATCTCGTGGTTGAACAGGTTGCCCATGCGTATGAGAGCCGCTACAAGGCCTACGGGCACAACGAGGCGGTCAAATGTCCACAGCATGTTCTTCTTGGTTACATAGCGGCTGTAGAACCAAATGGCAATCATGATGCCTAGCGTGCCGCCATGGCTGGCGAGTCCGCCCTGCCACACCTTTACAATCTCGCCCAGGTGCTGGCTGTAATAGTCCCAGTCGTAAAACAGCACATGTCCCAGTCGGGCTCCAACGATGGTGGCTACTACTACATATACAAATAGTGACCCTACCCACTTCTCGGGTACACCCTCGTGCTTGAAGATGCGCGATACTATTTCATATCCTACTAGAAACCCTATGGCAAACATCAACCCGTACCAGCGCACGGTGATGAAGCTGTCGATGAGGTTGGGGTTGGCTGTCCAGGTGATGAAGTTCAACATATATATAAAGGAATGTTGTTGTGTTAGAAGATGCCCTTGAGCAGGGTCATGATGTTGTAGTTCTTAGTTTTGTTGTTGAGCAGGTTCTCGATCTCGATAACCTCGTTGCTCGCTCCCTGCTTGCGTGCCAGTGGCAGCAGCGATGTGAGCAGTTGCTCGGCAGCGGCACGGCGGTTTATGAGTCGCATGAGTGCCTTGGCAAGTCCTATGCTCAACGTGAGGTCGCGCAGGCCCAGAGGCTCGTTGAGTTTCTTCTGGTAACGCAAGGCCTTGGTGTAGTACTTCACGGCGTTGCGGCTGTTGCCCATTTGCAACATGATTTCGCCTTGTTGCCTCAGGGTGTCGACCAGTTGTGTGAGGGCACGGCGGGTGTCGCACTCCTTGCCCTCGGCCAGCATCGATGTGTAGGTGTCGATGATGGTCTGGTAGTGTGCAAGCACATTCATCTGCTTGGTGCGTGACTGTATGATGTCGGTCGAAGCCTCGACTGCATAGAGCAGCATTGCCGAGAATCGTGCCTCGTTTTTCTTTACCAGTCGCTCGAGCAGTTGCTGGGCCTTGGTGAGTTCCTTGCTCGCACGGCTGTTGTCGCCCACGGCATTGTGTACCATGGCTAGGTTGTAGAGTATTGCTACGAGCAAGGCCATGAAGTCTTCGCTCTTCTTGCCGGGAATGGATGCCAGTTGCGAGAGGGCATTCTCGGCACTGCCCAGTGCCAGCGGCCACGCTTCCTCGCCTATGAGCAGCGTCATGCGTGCCACCCACAGCCATGCGTTGTATAGCGGTGGCGTGGTGGGATAGGGCTCGTCGTTGTATATCATGTCGTCGACCACCTGGGTTGCCTGGGTGGTGCGATGGTCCATGATGAGAAACAGTGCATAGGTCATGTGCATGTCGAGAACAACATCGGGTGCCAGCCCGTCGGTGGGTGGCATGGCGGCATTACGACTGATTTGTGCCTGTGCAATGGTCATGTCGTTTTTTAGACTTGGAAATGCCGAATTTATGAGCAACTGTTTCATTATACTGTATAAAAGTGATGTGGTTTATTGCTTTGAGTCTTCATATTGCTGCTGTGCTTGTGCCAGGGTTGCAGCTTGCTCGGCGGCAAAGGCTGCGTCAACGCAGTTGTCGTTGCCGGTCGATGCTTGGGCCCACTTGGTCGCACCCGAGATGATCTTGTTCCAGGGGGCATTGTCGAGTGTGGGCAGTGAGTCTTAGGTGACGCCTTGGGCAATGAGCATAGCCACGATGCCAGCTGTGAGACCGGCTTGCCACCCCAGTTTGTTGGCCACGGCAGGCTCTGCTGCAGTCACTTGCTCGCTCGAGTGGTTGCTGTAGCGTTTAACGCTCAACTCGGGAGTGATGTGTACATAGGAGTTGCAATAGAACTCGATGTGGTTGCGGAAGGCCTCGTCGGCACTCTCGCCGGGGAAGATGGAGTTGATGTCGAGCTCGTGGCCTATCACGATGGTCGACAGCTCAAGGTTCTCAAGTATGTTGGGCATCACGCGGGTGATGCGGAAGTTTATGCCGTGTTGGAAACCTGGCAGATACACGATGATTGCCTTGCGCTCGGCTGCATACGATACCAGTTCGTACAGACGCTCGCGCTGTGGCAGGTCAACGGCATATAGCGACCCAAAGACGACGATGTCGTCCTGGTCGATGCGGGGCCATATCACATTGAAGCGGTCCTTGGGATAGTTGCCGTAGTTCACAATCTTGCTCGAACCATCGGGTTGCTCAAAGATTGCCGAGAACGGAGTGTTGCCGTCAGGGTAGCGATCGACCGACTTGACGTCGACATTGTGTTTTACGAGGTAGTCAACCACGAGGTCGCCCACGCAATCGGTTGTACACTCGCTCACCATGAATGTGGGCAGGCCTGCCTGGGCCAGCGATGCGGCAGCACATGGTATGCGACCGCCTACAAACGAGCGTACTGGCTGCCCGTTGCGGTAGGTGGTGTCGAGTACACTCTCGGCTATTGTGATAATCTTACGCATTTTCTGCTTCCCTCCTTTTGCTCTTAATTAATCAATTTGCTGTATCAAAATTACTAAGTAATTTTAGCGTTGAAACTAGAGTACAAAGGTAAGCATAATTGATGAAATCAAGAACGAAAAAATCAAAACTTTTTTGAGATTGTTTTCAACAACATTGCAGCATATGCGTGGCTGGAGTAGTTAAAGCTCTCTTCCCTCAAAGGCTGCCATCGCCTCACGCCACTCTTGCGATACCGTTGCCGGCACTCGTGCCACAGGGTCAAAGTTGACCATGGTCACGGCACATGAGCATTTTACCTCACGAGTATCGCTGTTGACCAGTTGCTGGATGAGCACAAAACTCTTGTCGCCTATGTGGTCGACTTGTGTGAGCACCTCGACAGGCTCTTGCAGTGTGGTCTGACTCAAGTAGTCGCAGTTGATGTTGACAATCATCACTGGTGGACGCTCCCACTCGAGATGGCCTCCTGCCACGCGGGTGAAATAGTCGTTCTTGGCCAGGTCAAACAATTCGAAGTAGCGTGAGTTGTTTACATGCCCCAGCATGTCGATGTCGCTGAAACGTAGTTGCACGGGTGTTGAACAGCGAAATGGAAATTGAGCCTGCACGATTCCGTTGCGAGGCTTTTTATTGTTATCACTCATTGTAAAGCAAATTTGTGCCGGTTAGTAAAACACGATGTCCTTGATTACCTCACGGCCTAGGGCTTCGTTGATTAGTTGTATTACTCGCGAGCGGTTGAGCATCAGCTCGTTGCGTAGCGGGGCACTCGATAGCTGCACATGCATCACGCCATCCTTGACCCATCGTGTCACGGTGTAGCGGTTTATGCCCTGTCCCACGATTTGTGGCCACAAGGCACTGGCGCGGTGCTCGTCGAGCGCAGCGTCAAGGTTCTCCTGCTTGAGATAGTCCTGTACTATCTCGCCTATTGTCTTTGCTTGTGTCCTTTTCATTTGGCGTTGTCGCTTGTCACCACACCGCCGTCAACGGTAAACATGCAGTGGTCGCCCTGCAGGCGCTCCATGATTTCGTCCAGATGGGTGCGGTTAGTGTCGGTAATGAAAATCTGCCCAAAGCGGTCGCTCGACACCACATCAACGATGCGCTCTACGCGGTTGGCGTCGAGCTTGTCAAAGATGTCGTCGAGCAGCAGTATGGGAGTGGTGGGCGAAGCCTCGCGCAGGAAACTGTATTGGGCCATGCGCAAGGCAATGGTATAGGTCTTGCACTGTCCTTGCGAGCCCGTGCGACGCATGCTGTGGTCGCCCAGCAGCAGCTCCAGGTCGTCGCGATGCACGCCGCGGCCAGTGTAGCCCAGCGCAAAGTCACGCTCACGATTGGCGGCTAGCACCTGCTGCATGGCCATATCGTTGAGCACACTGTCATAGTGCAGGCTCACCACCTCGCCGTCGCCGGCTACAGCAGTGTAATAGTGCATGAAGATGGGCGTGAATTGCTCGACCCACGCAGCGCGCTCGGCATGGATGGTTGTGGCGGCAGCACACATCTGCTGCTCAACAGTCTCATACAGCAATGGGTCGCGGTAGTCGTGGCGTATCATCGAGTTGCGCTGTTCTAGCGCCTTGTTGTAGCGTATCAGGGCGTCGAGGTACTCCTTGTTGCCCTGTGATATTATCTGATCCATAAAGCGGCGGCGTTCCTCGCCCGAACCGCGTATCAGGTCCCAGTCCATGGGCGACACCATGACCAGGGGCAGCAACCCTATGTGCTGGCTCAGGCGCTGATACTCCTTGCCCGCACGGCGTACCACCTTGCGCTTGCCTCGCTGCAGCGACAACGATATGTCCTCGTCAACATCGCGACGCTTATACTTGCCCTGCAACATCATGAATGCCTCATCGTGCTTGATCACCGACGAGTCGCTCTGGTTCATGTAACTTTTGCAGAAACTCAAGTAGTATATGGCGTCGAGCACATTGGTCTTGCCCATTCCGTTGTTGCCTATCAGGCAATTTACATTAGGCGAGAAATCAAGGTGCGCCTCGGCTATATTCTTGTAGTTCAGTATGCTAAGGTTGTTTAGTATCATGTTGCTTGCAAGCGTGAAAAAATAAAAGTGTGATTTTTTACGCAAAAATACACAATTTTTTTGTTGTATTCAAAAAAAAGACTTACCTTTGCACTCGCAATTAAGCGATGGGTAGATTCCAGAGTGGCCAAATGGGGCAGACTGTAAATCTGCTGTCTCTCGACTTCGGTGGTTCGAATCCATCTCTACCCACAACGAGCGGTGACTCACACGAGTCGCCGCTTGTTGTTTTTGTGTGCCAGCACAATTGGTTTCAAAACGACACAATAATATCTGTATGTTTTGAAAACATGTTCATCTTAGTTAAAATAAATTAAATATTGGCTCTTTTTCAGGCCAAGGTATTGCCATGTTGAAGAATTAAAGTACTTTTGTGCAGTGTTTTTCATGGTATTAGATTAAGGTTAATTAAGATTGGTTGTCGTGAGACAATCAATTTTTTTTTGTCCGGAACTGATTACCTGCCCAAATTTTACCGAATTTTGCAAGAAAACAGTCGTATTTTTGAAAAAAAAGATAGAAAATGCGAAAAAATGGGTAGAATTTTGCAATTTTTTTTGCAGAATAAAAAAGTTTATATAACTTTGCGAGTGAAAAAGCGTGTGAACTCTTTCATAATGTCGGAAAAACCGACAGTAAAAAATCATTTAGTCTAAATTTCCCTACGTCGTGGATTAAGAGGTCGCATGTGAATGTTTAAATCAAGGTCGCACGACAATGATGAAGGCACTCCGTGATAACGGTATGCCTTCATTTTTTTTGTCCACAATCTTCGCACAAGACATATTTTTTAGAAAACGCACCCCGAAGCTCGTGTACAGGGCTTCGGGGTGGTGTTCTGCGCTATCAATGGTTTTATTCGCGGCAAGTTGTCCTTTATACACATTATCCCGTACCTAAAGGCACGGGTATACACGGTGCCATGTGTTCCAGCCATATCGTCGTACCTAAAGGCACATCCTCATGGCTGGCTACCTTATCACATCCCAAGAGGGATGTAAACAACGCCTCAACAAGCAGGATAGACCTATGGGGACAACATGTATATAATTCCCAAAGAAAAATCGCTAACTGGTTATTGTCAACCTGTTAGCGATTGTGGTGTGTGGTCCCACTTGGGCTTGAACCAAGGACTCCCTGATTATGAGTCAGGTGCTCTAACCAACTGAGCTATGGGACCGCGAATGAGGGGTTGCCCGCTCAAATGCTTTGCAAAGTTACAACATTTTCTGTTATCTCCACTACTTTTTAAGTTTTTTTTCATAGATAGAGTTATTTTTAGGTTACTTGAGGCTATTTGGTATTTGTTTAGTCAATGTAATTTAGACATGATTAAACAGGTTGCTTCGCGATGGCGTTGTAATACAAACAACAGATTTCCCTGATATTATATCAGAAATAATTACTTCTGTTCATTTGTCTAAAATAAACTACAGATTTTCTGATTAAAACAGAATTTATAGACTTTTTATCCCATACCTAAAGGCATGGCGGCATACGGATGTCTTCATTCCAGCCATATCGTTGTACCTACGGCACATCCTCATGGCTGGCTACACTATCTCATCCCTAGCGGGATGCCAGCAAAGCCCCAATATTTCAAGTCGTGGTACGGGATATAGTGCCTTGAGGCACTGCGGACAGCACAGAGTGCAGTCCCTACACC
>JAGHTV010000340.1 GCA_018065165.1 Candidatus Sodaliphilus fimicaballi
TAAGAGCACCGGTGCTGCAGTGCGTGGTCCAATTCCACTGCCTACTCACAAGCGCATCTTCACTGTTAACCGTTCGACTTTCGTTAACAAGAAGTCTCGTGAACAATTCCAACTGTCATCGTTCAAGCGCCTCATCGACATCTATGAGTCTTCAGCTCGCACAGTAGATGCTCTCATGAAGCTCGAACTGCCCAGTGGTGTTGAGGTTGAAATCAAGGTGTAGTACACTATTGATTAATTCAAAAAGAAAAGATTAAAACTAACAAGTGTTTTTATAATTTAATTAAAAAATTTCAGAGAAATGCCAGGATTATTAGGAAAGAAAATCGGAATGACATCCGTTTTCAGTGCCGACGGTAAGAATGTACCGTGCACTGTTATCGAAGTTGGTCCTTGTGTAGTAACTCAGGTGAAGACAGTTGAAACTGACGGTTACGAGGCATTGCAGTTAGGCTTTATCGAGAAGAAAGATAAGCACACTACAAAGCCCGAGGCTGGTCACTTCAAGAAAGCCGGTGTGGCTCCACAAAGACACTTGGCCGAGTTCAAAGGATTTGAAGGC
This sequence comes from Candidatus Sodaliphilus fimicaballi, assembly GCA_018065165.1. GTDB lineage: Bacteria > Bacteroidota > Bacteroidia > Bacteroidales > Muribaculaceae > Sodaliphilus > Sodaliphilus fimicaballi. The sequence continues at coordinate 563 of JAGHTV010000340.1, forward strand.
GATCACAAGGCTGGTGATACCTTTACAGTAGATTTCTTTACCGAGGAAGACTTTGTCGACGTTATCGGTACATCTAAGGGTAAAGGTTTCCAGGGCGATGTTAAGCGTCATGGTTTCGGTGGTGTAGGAAGCTACACACGGTCAGGACGACCGTCACCGTGCCCCAGGTTCAATCGGTGCTTGTTCTTATCCCGCTAAGGTATTCAAGGGAATGCGTATGGCTGGTCAAATGGGTAACAAGCGTTGCACCGTTCAAAATCTTCAAGTTATTAAAGTGCTGCCCGAGAGCAATGTTCTCGTAGTTAAGGGTTCAGTTCCCGGCAGTAAAGGTTCAATCGTTTTAATTGAGAAATAATGGAACTCGCAGTATATAACATTAAGGGTGAAGACACCGGGAAGAAAGTAACGCTCAACGATGCAATCTTTGCAGTTGCAGAGCCTAGCGAACACCTCGTATATCTCGATGTAAAGCAACATCTGGCTAACATGCGCCAGGGCACCCACAAGGCTAAAGAAAGAAGTGAGGTTTCAGGTTCAACCAAGAAGTTAGGCCGTCAAAAAGGTGGTGGTGGCGCTCGTCACGGTGATATCAACTCACCCCTCCTCGTTGGTGGTGGCCGCGTTTTTGGTCCCCGTCCCCGTAACTATAGCTTCAAGTTGAACAAGAAGATGAAAGCTCTCGCTCGTCGTTCTGCTCTCACTTTCAAGGCTCAACAAAACCAGATCATGGTAGTCGAAAACTTCACTTTTGACGCTCCCAAAACTAAAGATTTCGTAAATATTACTAAAAATCTTAAAATTGAGGGTCAAAAAGTACTTCTCGTTTTACCATCTCAAGATAAAAATGTATTTTTGTCAACCCGAAATTTGCAAAATGCAAATGTCGTAACTGCTGCCGATATCAACAC
>JAGHTV010000150.1 GCA_018065165.1 Candidatus Sodaliphilus fimicaballi
GTCCTTGAATGTACTATTATAAATTGTTGTGAGCGGTCCGCCAATATAGAGACCACTGAAACCTGAACAACCAATGAATCCTCTTTCGCCCACAAATGTTACACTTCCCGGGATATCCAGTTCACCTGTGAGACCTGAACAGTACTCAAATGTACCATGACCAATTGAAGTAACAGTTGACGGAATTACCAGCTCGCCTGTAGCACCACTACATTCTTTGAATGCAAAACTACCAATTTCAGTAACAGTACGAGGAATAGTTATAGACTTGAGGCCAACGCAGTTAGAGAACATTCCAATAGGAATTTGGGGATTACTGTTCAGTTTATAACCCGTGATTCCTGTACAACCAGAGAATATCCAAGACCCTAAGGTTGTTGCTTTGGTTGGAACGGTAACGGTACCAGTGAGACCTGTACAATTTCTAAATGCTCTATCTCCAATACTTGTTATTGATGACGGCAGTGAGAGCTGACCCTTGATAGAACTACCCGAGAATGCATCCTCTTCTATCGAGGTCACTGTAGAGGGCAGTACTACCTTTTCTATATTTTTCGCCATAGCAAATGCATATTTGCCAACGCTTGTCACGGTGCATCTGTTTCCGTTCAGGTTGACCGACTCGGGAATTGTAACTGTGCCCGATACATTTTGATAATTACTATCCATGTCATACTTGGCATAGGTTACATAACATGTCTTTTTATCATCGTTCATAGTGTAGATGATATTGTCGGGTCCCATACCGGTGTAGAGGAATTTTTTCCAAATGCTGTGACTCTCATACTTAGATCTGTAATTTTCGGGAACGATAAGACTGATATAATAACTATCAAACGTGGTTTCGTCAACTGCAGGAGGAGTGCTGTTGTTCATGTAGATAATTTCAATGAGAGTGTTGCTGAATGCATTCTTGCCAACGCTTGTCAAATCGAAAAACGTTATATCTTTAAGACTTGTACCATAGAAAGCCAAATCTCCGATTGTTGTACATTTGTCTATTATTACGTCTGTCAGCGATATACAGCCATAAAATGCTTCAGCGCCAATAGTCTTGATGTTAGAAAGGTCAATACTAGCGAGACTGGGCAAATCCTTGAACTGGCGTTCTTTGATTTCGGTAATCTTTGTGCTCAGGTTCACAATCGCAAGTCTATTACATCCATTAAACGCGTTTGATGCAAGCGAACTTACATTATTGTTATAAGTAACCGTCTTTATACCCGAATCTTTAAATGCACCGCTACCGATTGTAGTGAGCGAAGCAGGCATTGTAAACTCAAGCAGATTTGTGGTGTTAGCGAAAGCAAACGCTTTAATAGTGGTTAAGGTGCTGGGGAGTTCAAAACTTTCAACTGAACTACAGCCATAGAAGGCATAATCGTTAATCTGGGTTATCTTATTGCTCACATGCACCTTGCCTGCAACCTTCGTACAGTTAGTGAAAGCATGATTGCCCAGCGTCGTGACTTTGTCACTCATAACGATATATGTGAATCCCGAGCAATGATGAAACGCATACTGACCAATTGAAGTAAGATTATCCGGAAGTTGAAGGGAACCATCTAACCCCGTGCATCCACGGAACGCATAATTACCGATTGTAGTCACTGTAGAGGGGATGACCAGTTTACCAGTTATACCTGTACAATAAGAAAATGCACCTGAACCAATCTGGTTCACAGTGTAGGTCTTGCCCCCGTGAACCACCTTTGACGGGATGATGAGGTCTTTCATGCCCTCGCCCCAGTTGCCATAGTTGGATTCGCCGGCAGCAATGGCGGCTTCCTGGTTTGAGTACTTATTACCGCAGTTGTTTGTACTGGTGTAAGTCACACGCACCGTGCTGGTGTTGTCACTGTTAATGCTGTAGGCCAACCCATCCTCCATGAAGTCGTAGGCCATGGCAGTGCTCACTGTGGCAATAGCCACAAGCATAAGCGCATAAATTCTTTGTTTCATACGTGGTATAAATGATTGTGTTATATAATTAGAGCTTTATTGTAAATACCTATTTTTTATTTCTCTCACAGAATCCACAGAAAGTTCTATGTTTTTAAACTTGTGTGTGCGTTCTGTGATTTCTGTGAGAGCTAATTTATTCTAATTGCAAGATGATGTTGATGATTGCATTCATGTCGGCAACGTCAACTGCGCCATCGCCATTAACGTCGGCAGCTTCTTCGTAAGATTGCAGGCCCAGGATAATGTTGATACATGCGTTGATGTCGGCAACATCAATCTGTCCGTCATTGTTAATGTCGCCTGGAACAACCGAACCCTCAACCAGGATGCGATTGAACAGTTTCCAGTCGCTGTTCTTGAAGGCGTCAACCTTGCCATCGGTAACATACAGCGGGATGTTGTAGTTGCTGAATGCAGTCTCGCTCATCGCACTGGGAGTTGCGGTGACGTTGGTCACGCTCTTGAGGCCTGTGCACTCGGCAAAGATACCGGCGGGCATCGCAGCCGTAGTCTCAATGTAGAGTCCGCTGAAGCCCTTGCAGCCCTTGAATGCACATGTGTCGAGGCTTGTGACGTTAGACAACAACTCAAGATCTCCAGAGAGGCCAGCACAACCCTTGAATGCCTCGGCTTTGATTGTAGTAACCGACGCCGGGATAGTAAGGCGTCCAGTGAAACCGGTGTTCATGAATGCCTGATTGCCTATCGAGGTGATAGAGCCGGGCAAGCGCAGTGAGCCTGAAAGGTTCTCGCAGCCGCTGAATGTATAGTTGCTAATCATCTTGATGGTCATGGGGATATACAGGCTTGTAATGCCCTTACAATTCAGGAACGCACTCTCGCCCAGGGTAGTCAAGGTGCTGGGCAAAGAGAGGTCACCGCTGAAGCCACTCTCAGCAAATGCCCATTCACCTATACTGGTGAGGCGTGGTGGCAGTGTAAATTTCTTGAGGGCTTTACAACCCCTAAATGCCTCATAATCTATGCCCGTGATATAATTGGGGCAATTGAATGTCTCCAGCTTGGTGCAACCATTAAATGTACCACCGGGGATGGTAGCGACAGCAGTCGCATTCCAAGTAGCCTTCACAATATTTGTACAGTTACTGAACACATATCTTCCCATTTCGGTAATATGCTCAGGGATAATAACCTCTTCACCCATATTGGGATTATCAGCGAACATACCTGACGGGATGGTTGTCATGATTTTGGGAAGCGTAGGCATTTCAAAAAGATTGCACTTAGCAAAGGCATAATCAAACACTTCAAAGTATGGCTTAGGATCCTGGGGAAAAGTAACTCTATGTAAATTACTGCAGTTCCTAAAAGCACTCGCACCAATTGATTTAACCGAGTTAGGTATGGTCACCGTTCTGAGTTTATAATTTGGATAAAATGCTTCGCTCTCTATCGCAGTGACATCATACTTAGTACCCTCGATAGTTACTTGAGATGGAATTGTGATGTCAATTTGTATATCGCCATAGTTAGCATCCTGCCTGTATTTATCAAAGGTTACCATCACGGCATTATTACTGTATATCCTGTACACCAGTTCGTCATCTAATCTAAAGGTTTTAAAGAAACGAGACCAGATGAGAGAAGTCTTGTAGTTAGAAAGATTACTGCCAGTGATTTCCACATCATAGTAGTTGGTAAACGTCGACAATTTAACTGTGGGCGGAGTTTTAGCATCAATTGAAATCTTTTCAATAGTGTGGCCCAGGAATGCTTCCTCACCGATAGAGGTTACGCTGGAACCAATGGTAATATCATCAACTCGCGTATCCTTAAATGCAGCATCACCTATAGTTTTCACAGCGGGCAAGTTAACTTTGTGCAGCCAGCCATTTCCTCTGAATGCACCACTGGCAATAGTCTGCACCTTGGGCAAGTCAAGGTTCTTAAAATAACAATTTTCAAATGCTCCTTCCCCTATCGATGTCACATTTTTAAAATCAAGGTATGACAAATTCTTGCAGTTATAGAACGCTTTGTCCTCAATGGTGGTGATCGCATCAGCAAGATAAACGTTTTGCAAGGAGGTACAGTCGCTAAATGCACCGTAAGAGACCTTGGTGAGGTTGCCGTCAAACGTAATAGTAAATAATAATGAACAACCGCTGAACGCATAGTAATCCATTAATTTGACGCTTTTTGTAATCAAGATACTACGCAGTTTTGTACAATTAGCAAAAGCCTTGTAACCAATTTCCTTAGGTCCATCAAGATCTTCATCGATATACTTTACCGCAGACAAAGCGCCACAATCCATGAAACAGTAGTCAGGAATCTTCGGAACATTACGTGCAATGGTTACACTGGACACTCTGGTACCCTGAAAAGCCCTGACGCCAAGTATCATACCATCATTAATTTCTAATTCTGTCGATACTTTACAATTTTGAAATGCATAATTACCAATATCCTTGCAAGAATAAGGAATAGTTAATGACCCATTGAAACCCGCATTATAAAACGCATGGCCTTGAATCGCATAAACACGTTTACCAAGTGTTATATTACCATTCACGTCAGTACAGTTTCTGAAGGCACTGCCACCAATTGTAACAAGGTTTTCGCCAAAAGTCACCGTACCGGTCATGTTGATACAATAGCAAAAAGCACCCGAGCCGATGCCATTAACCGTGTAGTTCTTGCCTTCGTAAGTCACCCTGTCGGGGATTACAATGTCGTTAAGGTCGCTACCCCAGTCACCATAATTGGAGGTGTACTGCCTGGCTTCGGAATAAGAATAATTAGCCGGATTTTTAGGACCTGTGTAGGTTACTTCGCAAGTGGTTTCGCCATTAATTTTGTAAGCCAAGCCATCAACCATAAAGTCATAAGCCATGGCCGTGCTCACAGTTGCAAGGGCAACTAATAAAAGCGTATAAATTCTTCGTTTCATAGAGATGTTAATAGGATATTTTATAAGTTAATTCCAAAGTCTAATTAGACAGTTTAGTTTATTCATCTACAAAGATACAACAATCCACATTAATTAATTATTAATAATTGTTAATTAGTGTTAATACGTCTGGTTTCAAGAATAATAACCTTCCCC
>JAGHTV010000527.1 GCA_018065165.1 Candidatus Sodaliphilus fimicaballi
TCCTTACTGCGGTGCCGTGGGCGTGCGCATGGTTGACGGCAACGGCAAGTTCCTGCCCGAGTCGAAGCGTGCCTTCCCCACCCCCTGGACATCGTTCTGCAAGATATTTGGTCTGTCGAGCCTGTTCCCCAACTCTCGCACATTTGCCCGGTATCACCTGCGCTTCCTCGACGACAAGAAGGCTCATGTAGTCGATATCCTGGCCGGAGCCTACATGATGTGCCGCACATCGCTGCTGCAAGCGCTCAAGGGATTTGACGAGGACTTCTTCATGTATGGCGAGGACATAGACCTGTCATATCGCATCACCAAGGCCGGATTCCAAAACTGGTACCTGCCACTCAACATGCTTCACTACAAGGGCGAGAGCACCAAGAAGGACTCAATGCGCTATGTGCGTGTGTTCTACGAGGCAATGCTCATCTTCTACCGCAAGCACTTCCCGCGATATAGTGCCATAGCCTACCCCCTGGTCAAGCTGGGCGTGCTGGTGCGTGCCGGCATGGCCATGGCCAAGCGACTGGTGGTTAACCCATTCAAGAAGGACAAGAGCTATGCCCATCAGCCTTGGGTCATCATCAGCGACCAAGCTGCACAGGTAGCACACGCGGCAGGCATTGCAACCTATAGCGAAACAATCAATGGCGGCAAGGAGCATGTTGTGCTCGACGACGGTTGCATGACCTATGACCAAATCATCGACTACATAGTGAAAAACAGCAGTGACGACCGTGAGTTCCACATCTATGCACGCCGTCACGGATGCCTTATTTCGCCCAAAATGTAACCGCCATGCACAACGACATCATCACCCTGCGAGCACTGGAGCCCACCGACCTCGACACACTGTATGAGTGGGAAAACGACGCCTCTCTGTGGGCGGTCACCGATACCGTTGCACCCTACTCTCGCAAGGTGCTGTGGCAATATCTCGAGAATAGCACTACCGACATTTATACCAATCGCGCACTGCGACTGATGATAGTGAGCACAGCCGATGGCACCCCTATGGGCACGATTGACTTTTTCAACTATGACCCGCTCAACAACCGTGCCGAGCTGGGCCTCTTCATCGCAGCAGAGCATCGTGGCAAGGGTGTGGGTCGCCAGGCCCTGGAGTTGCTGTGCGACTATGCCCGCAACCACATAGGCATGCGTCAGTTGCACATATGCGTTGGGGCCGACAATGAGCCCTGCCTCAAGCTATTCAGTGATTATGGGTTTGTGCAGGCAGGCGTGCTCAAGGACTGGATAAAGCGTGGTCGCGAATACCGCGACGCGGTTATCTTGCAATATTTCCTGTAAAAAAAATATTGGATATTTTATAAAAATCAGTATCTTTGCACCCGATTATTTGTAAAACACAATAACATCATAAACTTTTTAAATGCAAATAAAATGAAGAAAATCTTTACTCTTTTGGCAGTTAGCCTTGTATCTCTTTCATCTATCGCCCAAGACGTAGTGACCTTCGAAGGTGACTATTTCTCTTCTAAGATTGATAGTCCTCAGTATATGGGTCCACAGCTCTATGGCGATGGCACTTACAACTGGACTGACGCGAAAACTACTCTCTCTTCTGAACTTACTGACCTTTACATGGACGGTTGTTTCTGGGGTGGCGGCGTGGCTATCTCTAACTACATCGATGCTGACATCGAAAATAGCAGCTACAATAATCAACTCTCTATACCTGTAAGCAACGGTTCTGAGAACTTCGCTGTTGTATATGGTGACTATAGCTACGTTTATTTCAACGACGGCGAGCCTCGTGTCATCAAATCTATGGATGTTTGCCCCACATCTTACCTCCTTAATTCAGAGACACTCGGCGATGGCTTCTCAAAAACTCTTCAGAACGATCCTAACGGATGGTTCAAGGTGACAGTAGTTGCTGATGACGACGACGATAACTCAGTAGAGTTCTACCTCTGCCAGGGCGGTGTGATTCAGAAGGAGTGGAAGACAGTTGACCTCTCGACTCTGGGCGAGGTTACAATGCTCACATTCTATTTCTCTGGTAGCGACACTGGTACTTGGGGACTCAATACTCCTGCTTACTTCGCTTTTGACAACGTTAAGGTAGGCGAAAACGTTACAGGCATTTCTTCTTTGCAGAACTCTGATAGCAGAACACATGATGCCTACAACATATTAGGTGTTCGTGTAAACGAGGACTACAAGGGAATCGTTATCCAGAACGGCAAAAAAATATTGAGAAAGTAATAACTTCTCTATCATTATTTTAGAAATAACAACTCTTAAAAGGACATATTGAACGTCTACGACGTACACAATATAGTACACATTTACCCCAGGTAGGTCGCTTTACGCTCCCAACCTGGGGTTACTCATATAATATAAAGCTGAGTATTTATATTATTCCGTGATTTCTGCGTGATCTGCGCGAGATACCCCCCATTGGTGTATAGTTTTATTTATCTGTTTTTTCCTTATTACATTCCCAGGATTGAGTTGATGACGTCGTTGATGTCGGCAATGTCTACGCTCTTGTCGTCGGTGACATAGACTCCGTCGCCATACTTCGAAGCTTTCTCAAGGCCCAACACTACATCAATGAGTATGTTAAGGTCGGCAATATCGGTAACATCGTCGTTGTTGACATCGCCATAAGGCAAGACCTTCTTTTGATATTCATATTTAACGATGTCCCTGAATTTCTGAACGAAGGGTTGGGGTGCGTAAATATCACAGTTTTCAAAACTTTTTGCCTCCATGTATGGACTATGTGTCACGAGCTTACTTTTAGGTTTACCATAAGCTGAAACTACAGCTCTTTCGGGCAGTTCGGTAACTGTTCTGGGAATGGTAATGCGACCTCCTACTGTAACACCTGATAATGCATCTGCTTGTAATTTCTCTACGCCTTCAGGTATATTAATCGAGCCGTCAACTGTACAGCCAGTAATTGTGTACGTCTTTAACGTCTTAAATGAATTAGGAAGATTTATATTACCATGAATTGTAGAATAAGTGATAAAACCAGTTTTGTATTCAGTAACAGTATTAGGTATTGTTACAGAACTACCTACCTCAGCATTGTCAACAAAGTAATAACCTATCTTTTGTACACCAGGCTTTATTGTTATGCTTTCTACTTTTGAACCACGGAACATATAGTCGCCTATCCATTGTAAAGATGAAGGAAATACTACCGATTTCAAGTTTGGACAGTAACCTAACACTAGATCTTGAATAATTTCGATACCCTCGGGAAAAACAACCTCACTAATGCCACTATTCATGAAAATCTCATTAGTTATCCTTTTTAAAGAAGCCGGGAATATAGCCTTCTCAAGCAATGGGGTATTAGCAAATGCTCTACCACTAATTTCAGTCAAAGTCGATGGCATCTTTATTGTACCTTTAAGGTTTCTACAACCGTTAAATGCGTTATGGCCAATCTTTTTAAGACCTTCATTAAATTCAACATGCTCAATGTTTGTACACTCAAAAAACACTTCCTCTTGCAACAACTGCATGGTTGAAGGCATTTTGATAGTGCCGGTCAAAGCTGCACATGCTCTAAAAGCGCGAGCACTAAGCAACTTATATCCCTCAGGGATAGTAAGTGTACCATCAGCATAACCAGTCATGAAACAACCCGAACCTACTTCAATAATGTTGTGAGTGATACCATCGTGAGTAACCTTAGTGGGAAGCACCAAATTATGTCGTACTTCACTAGTTGATGATATGTACAAATCATCTGGTCCGCTATCTACCCAAGCCGACGCATTTGAAAAAGTGTAGCCGTCTTGGCTAAAATAATAATATTTTGGAAAAGCGCTTTGAACAGCAAAAACAGCTGCAATTGTTAATAGTATTCGTTTTACCATAAGCCTAAAATTGTATTATGTGTCAGTATTTTGCAAAGATAATGATTTTTTCTTAAAACAAAATAAAACACAATGATTTATATACAAAAAAAACGCGTCGATAATGGGACGCGTTTTTACACTTATATAAGAGAGATTGTTTACTTGTAGGCGAGCAACAGTTTCTTGAAGGCCGTGTAGCCCGAGTTGATGGTCTCGACCTGACGTGTGCCACTCAGGTATTCACGCAACTGCTGCGGTACATCGATGTCGTGGCCCAGTGCCATCTCAACTTGAGAACTAAACTTGGCAGGGTGTGCCGTAGCTAGCGACACGCCCACCTCGCCTGGTTGCAAGTCGTGCTGCAATGCACGATAGGCAAAAGCGCTGTGAGTATCCATAACATAGTCATTGGCATCGTGCAGCTCTCGCATGGTAGCCATCACATCATCCTCGGCAAAGGCATAAGAGTGGATGAGTTGTCGTGCAGTCTCAAGGTCGCCGGTGAGTGCAGTGATGCGGTCAAAGTTGGTGGGACTGCTCACATTTATGGCAGGAGCAATGCTGGTGAAGGTGGTAGCCTCCTTTACCAGGCCCGTGTTGAGATAGATGTCGAGTGCGTTGTCGATATTGCCGGCAGCTACAAATCGCTTTATGGGCAATCCCATGGCACGAGCCACCAGTCCCGATGCCAGGTTTCCAAGGTTTCCACACGGAACCGAGAACACTAGGTTCTTGACATCGACGCCCTTGCGAGCCAGCGTTGCATAGGCCCAGAAGTAGTAGAATGTTTGGGGCACGATGCGTGCCACATTGATCGAGGTTGCACTTGAAAAGAGCATACGCTCGTTGAGTTCCTTGTCGTTGTAGGCCTGCTTGGCGATGGCCTTGCAGTCGGCCAGCGTACCGTTAACCTCTACAGCGCGAATGTTGCCACCCAGCGTAGCAAACTGTGCCTCCTGCATGTAGCTGATGGAGTCTTGCGGATACAGAATCCACACATTTACGCCGGGAATGTTATGAAGTCCACCTGCCACGGCGGCTCCGGTGTCGCCCGATGTTGCCACGAGCACATTGACGGCATCAAAGCGGCCACTCTGCTTGATGTAGTGACGCAGCAGCGAACCCATGAACATGGCACCTACATCCTTGAAACCCATGGTGGGACCATGGAACAGTTCCATCACATACTTGTCGTTGTCGATGGCAGTGATGGGTATGTCGTAGTTGAAGGTGTTGTTCACCAGCTCGTGAATCACACTAGCCTCGATGTCGCCATGAAAAGCCACATAGGCAATCGCATAGCAAATGTCCTTAAGGCTCATAGCCCGTATGTTGTGCAAGAAAGCCTGCGGCAAGCGTGGTATGGTGCGTGGCAGGTACAACCCGCCATCGGGAGCAAGCCCCTTGAAAACGGCCTCCTCCAGACTTACATCCAGCGAGTTATGTCGAGTACTATAGTATTTCACCTTAACCTTTTAAACGGTAATATTATTATCC
>JAGHTV010000390.1 GCA_018065165.1 Candidatus Sodaliphilus fimicaballi
GTGTTACACTTTGCGCAAACAAATAGGCCGCCACAGCGAGCAGGAACAGCACGAATGACACTATGCCAATGACTGCCCAAGTATTGCTCGAGAGCGAGCTCACAGCCCTCTCAAAGCGTGTTGAGAAATAGGTATCGCCATTGTCCTCGTTGATGGCCGACTTCTCGCGCACAAACTCTAGATTGAAACGTGCATCGCCATTAGAGGGATCGAGGATGAGAGCACGCTCGTAGTAGAGTATTGCGTGAGGCACATCCTTGAGACGGTAGTAGGTGTTGGCGATGTTATAGCACAGTTGTGACGATGTACCCGAGGTCTTCTCGGCACCTAGGTAGAGTTCAAGAGCCTTGGTATAAAGTTCGTCGCCATAGGCCTTGTTGGCTTGCTCTATAGCCGACGGTGCAGCCATAGCACTTGCAGTTGCCATCATAGCAAACAGCAGTAATGTATATAAGTACTTCATCATAACTTCACTTTCTTTACATTTTCGAGGTCGCCAATGAGGTTGGCAGCCTCGTCCATAACCTTAGACATATCGTCACCAGCAATCTCGGGGGCATACTGTGCAAACTCACAACGGTCGAGCAGGCTAAGTGTAGCCGCACGCAGTTGTTCGCCCACGCCATAAGCCTCGAGTTCGGCCTCGATGTTCTCCTTGCTCAACTCTGATACAGGAATGCCCAACTTGTCGCTCAAGTAACCCCACATGGCATTGAGCGACTCGGCATAGAAACCGGTGCGGTTGCCAGCCTGCATAAATGCGCGAGCCTTCTTGAGACGGCGTTGAGCCACCTTGTTGGCACGCTTAGTGCGCATAAATCCTGCATCGGCACGCTGCTTGAGTTGCTTGCGGTAATATACCATAAGTGATGCAAGCACCAGAGTAGGAACGATGTACCACAACCAGTAGGCAAAACCATCGACCATATAACTTTGTGACTTAGACAGGTTCAAGTCACCTTGCTTGATGTGGCGGATGTCCATATTCTGCATACGGTAGTGGTTAGACTGAGAGCCTTTTCCCTTAGCCACCTTGAGGTCGCAACCTGGCACATCGATGTCGACATACTTGCCAGTCTCGGGGTCGAAGTAAGTGAACACGCTTGCAGGTATCTTGAAGTCGCCAGCATACTGGGGAATGAACGTGTAGTC
>JAGHTV010000297.1 GCA_018065165.1 Candidatus Sodaliphilus fimicaballi
CATATAACTACAAGGTCAATGAGTACTACTGCTGCCTGCAACCAGTCAATCAGTTTGGAGCAAACATTGTCAACGAGAAGGACAATGCAAGCACATTGACACTAGATTTCGTTCCAGCTTGGATTGATGAACTCGATGAGAACCAGGGAAACTGCCTGTTTCTCGCATTCTCGTCATACAATGAGCCTAACCCCGATGGAGAGAGGATTGGAGGCGTAATCCAAACCGCAGAGGAGGGCGAACTCATCCAGCCTTATCTCGTGCAGGAATTGGAGAACGGCGAGCAAGACAAAGCCGTGGAATACTACTCCAAGATCTTTGTCGCATTCTGGGACGGAGCTGTAGAAGCAGGAGGGAAACATCCACACCCTTACACCGACAGCGTGATAGTGCGTCATGACGGCACAATCTTTCGTCCGCACTACTCGTTGCGAATAAACCGCAACAACGGCATGCTTCGCTTCTCCACACACAAGATAGACACCAAGAGGAAGTATAACTTTACTTTCCTTGCCGACACTATTCCTAATATAAGGTCAGTGTACTATATCAATGGAAAGAGGTACTTGTGTGAAAAAATGACTGCGACCTTCACTGAGTCAGGTCGCAGCCAACAAATAAAAGGCGAATTTTGGAAGGTGCTCTAAAGGTTAGGGAAGCGTATGGGGAAACGCATAGGGAAGCACTAAAGGAAGCGCAAAGGGAAATGCAAAAGGAAGCGCAAAGGGAAATGCAAAAGGAAGCGCGATGGGAAGCGCATGGGGAAGCGCTGAAACCTCCAGTAAATACAGGGGGTTCAGCGCTGTTTTTACTCTATAGGGGAAGCGCATGAGGAAGCGGTTTGGGAAACACCTCGGGAAACGCCCTTGGAAGCACCCTTGGAAACGCAGTAGGAAGCGCTCTTTTTCTTGTATAGAACCCAGTTGAGAACTTTACGATTTGCCTTGTCTACCTTATCTTGGTCAAAGTCAATGTAAATATCTGTAACCGTTGAGTTTCCGTGTCCCAATGCGTGCGCTATAGTATCTTTAGGAATGTCAAGTGAAGCAGCTATTGTTGCCCAACTGTGACGTGCCCAGTATGTAGAAATCTCAGGGAATAAAGGTTCAATATCCCATTTACCACCTCGACCTGCAAGGCGTCTCATAGGGCCTATCTTCTTTAACGCCTTGTTAATGTGTTTGATAAAGTCTTGGTGACTAGTGTATCGGTCTAGAGCATTGATTAACCAATCCTGACCTTTGTAACGGTTGATGATCTCCATTGCTTCGGGCTCCACCTTAATACTATATAGGCGATGTGTTTTAGCTCGAGAGTATTCAATGCGGCCATTGACTATTTCCTTCAAGTGGCACAAGTCCACGGCGTTGATACCTATCAGCATGAAAATCAGCTTGAACATGTCTCGATGAATACGAGCATACTCCTGTACGGGATAGTTGAATAGCGTGCGCAGTTCATCAACAGATAGCGAACGCTTGCGTGTTGCTACTGGCTTTATCTTGAATCTACGGAAAGGATATGCTGTTGTAACTTCATTACTTATCGCTTCGTTAAATACTGCACGGATGTTGCGCAGGTGCACGTTGCGGGCATTTTGAGAAGGAGAAGTTTTTGCAAGGTATGAATCGAAGTTTGATAACCACTCACGCGTAATGTCCTCAAACATAATCGTTTCAAGGTTAATGCCGTTTTCCTTGGCAAACGCCATCAACCGGGAATAGGTGTGCATATAAATCTTCATAGTATTCTCGGAGTGCTTGTTGGCAAACTCCTTATACTGGTATGAAAACTTTTTCTTGTCCACCTTCTCTTGAACTCGCTGCTCTGCAACTTTAGGATTTAGAGAGTCGATAATATCTTGTTTTATCTCCGATATTGTGCAAGCGTCAAGATGACCTTCGTTTGCAAGTTGCATCAGTACAGCATCTGCCTTTGCCTTGACACAGGAAAGGTAGACGTTCAGATTTTTGTAGTCGGGATGCTTGATGACCTTTCCTTTGTTGCCGTCCCACTGAGAAGGTAGGACTTTTGCTTCCAAAGGAATCAAGGTCTTTGAATTTTTGTGGTTGATTGAAAGTTTTAACCTTGCGGGAACGCCTGGTTTTACTGCACGAGTGTCTAGATAAATTTTGGTTGTTGCCATTTTTTTTGAAAAAAATTGCCTAATGTCTAGAAATAGCGTTTTTGATGAAAAATATTTGCACGGAATTTGCACGGTTTTTTGCAACATTCGGCATCAATTTGCACTATTTTGCAACATATTTCGGCTTTTTTTTAAGCAAAAAACGGGTTGAATTTACCTAAAAAACAAGGTTGAAATCCTCGCATTTGCTTGAATTTCAACCTTTTGTTGCTTTGGTGGGTGATGACGGATTCGAACCGCCGACCCTCTGCTTGTAAGGCAGATGCTCTGAACCAGCTGAGCTAATCACCCTTGCTCCTCAAAAGCGATGCAAAATTACTGCTTTTATTTGAACCGTGCAAACTTTTTCGTTATTTTTTTGGAAAAAGTTGGCATTTTCCTGTAAAGATTGTCTAAATTTGTACCTTATTAGCCCTAAAAATGAGTTTAATGTAGGGCTATGAATGCATTGTGAAGCACTTATACATTATTATATTACTAATCGTGTTTACTCTGCCTGTGGCTTGTCGTGCAGGGACGGGGCTTGTGAGGGTTGATGCTCGCACTACACCGGTTGTGCTCTACGACGACTTTTTCCATTCATGTCATGTATCATTGCTCGTGGGACTCGATAGCCTTAATATTTATACTTATGCACTATCGCTCACTCTCGACGAGGGTGACATCAATATTAAGCAAGGTCATAAACTTGTACTCACATTTCGCGATAAGACCGCTATCGAATTGAGTAGTGCCGATAGAATTCGTAGAAATGACATTACTACTCGTCAATACCAGAATGATGTTATCCACCTGATCACAGTGTACTATCACCTATCCGATGACCAACTTGCTCGACTCATGGATGAAGATATTGTAAAAATCACTATCGAAACCAGTAGCGGACATATTGCATGAAACGTAAAAAATGTTAAATATAAAATAAACAAAATGTTTATTGAATTGGTAGTCAACTAAATACGGGGGGGTAATGCAAATATATGCAATATTGATT
>JAGHTV010000140.1 GCA_018065165.1 Candidatus Sodaliphilus fimicaballi
AAGTACTCGTTGCCACTGGCATCCTGGTCGTTGGTTATCTTGTAAGCCTTACCACCTGCAGGAACGGGAGAAAGCGTAATAATGCTATTTGGCTCGGCCTCCTCAATATCCATCCAGCCCAGATAGTTGCGTTCGTAGGCAGTGTAGCCTATGGGCGTGTTACCATTGTCGTTATAGTTGCCATAGTCCATGATGCTCCAGCGACCCATGCCATAGTAACCCATCTGGTTAGTAGCATAGAAGTCTGGCATACCTATGCAGTGCGAAAACTCGTGACAGAAGGTGCCTATGCCGTCGAGCACGGTGCCATCGTCATCGGCGCCAACAAGCTCGTTGAACACAGCAAACTTGTTAATCTTTACGCTGTCAATCTCGAGTATCTTGCCATAATCGCTATATTCAAGTTCCAATTGCATGGGACAAACGTCATTCATGTCGGCACCCTGTGCCTCGCCAGGACCTGCATACAGCACGATGACAACATCACACTCGCCATCGCCGTTGTTGTCATACAAGCTCCAGTTAACGTATTCGCCAGCAGCTTGGCATGCCTCGGCAACCATCTTGCCCACGCCCTTGTCATCGCCATAGGGTGAGTCGTTGGTGTTGCCACCATACTCCGAGCGATTGCCCGAAAGCTCTACCATACCCAGAATGTCAAATTGTGGGGTAAACTTGCCAAATGACTGCTCCTTGAAGTAGTTAAATGCACTCTTCTCGCCTGTCACATAGTGCTCTGTCATGCTCTCGATAGGGTTATCGCCCTTGAGTTTGAGGTCTTTGTAGCTCACGAGGATAATGGGAATGTGAGGAGAACCACTAGTGGGCACCTGTGAGTCAACATCCTTGAGAGCAACCTTGCTGGGAGCACGGCGGGCTTGAGACTCACTCGTTGCGAAAACGAGGTTGTGAGCGTTTTGAGCAATAAATTCCTGCTCTGCCCTATCTCGATCTTGCGCATTGTGAGCCATAACGCTTGTTGTCTTACCTTGATTGAGGTAGTAGAAGTTACCGTCGGTAGCCTTCATCACGGCATAACCATCGGTTGTGACATAACCATGCCTGTGTTCATCGCCAGCAAGCACTACAGTTACAGTCCTGCCATCACTTTGAGTGTAAACGGTTTGCACTCTCTTGGCAGGAACAGCCCATGCACTAGCAGCTACCATCATTGCCACCAACGCAAGTATAAATTGTTTACTAAATCTCATATATTTAAGTTGATATTTTTAATTTAAGGTGTAAAGTTAAGAAAAATATATGAGAATTGGTGCATTTTTATAAAAATTCATAGTATTATGGCACAAGAAACCGCCATGGCATGCACCAGTAAGTAACATTGCCATGGCGGATATAATTGAAAAAATTACTGTTTTCCCTTATCGCTTTGCCTTTGCCTCAACTGAGTCGAGTACCTGGCCTGTGCGATCAAGCAGTGTGAGCACGATGTGTTTTGAATCAACCTTCATGTTGAGTGCTCCCACCGTCTAATCACCCTCGGTAAAGCGGTACTTGATGAGGTCTTGGTTGGCCACCATAGTCTCATCCATACCTTGTCCACGCTCGTTGTCGCTCGACGGTATCTGCAGGTACACGGTACCCTTTGAGCCATCGGTCTCCTTGCCGTCGTAGAGACAATTTGTTCGGGCATAGATGTGATTGTTTCCCGACAATGCCAGGTCGACGTCCAACTCGTCAAAGATGGGACGCCAGCGACCATATTGCGAGGTCTTGCCATTGGTTGCATAGAACCACTGATAATGCTCGCACACAACTACATAGCGGGGAGGATTGCTCGACTGGCGAGCCTCGGTAACTACCTTGCGTACCCACTCGGCAGCAGCACTAAACTCCTCGTCCTTTCGCATGTCTTCGTTGTTGAGCATCACAAACATCACATCGCCGTAACGGAAGTGGTAACATACGCCTTCCTGACCCTCATATCCGTTGCGAGGCACATAGTTGGCATCGCGGAAGAACTTGTTTGTTGTCTGGTCATAACCGCGGGTCATGTTATCGTGGTTGCCATTGACACCAGTCCACATATATTTGCTGAAATAGGGCTGCTTGTACAGGTCGACCCAGAATGACCAACTGCCACCCCAAGCACACACATCGCCCAAGTGGAGCACCCAGTCGATGCCGGGATCATACTTCTCAACAGTTTCCACCATTGCCATGGCAGCCTTTAGGCGTCCTGGTGCAGGAGGATAGACATGAAAGTCGCCGATGACACAGCACGACCACTCGCCTGCCACGGGAGCGGTCTTGAAGGTGTGCATGGGCACCATCTCCTTGCCAGTGGCATCAAGGACGCGATAAGAGTATTCGGTAGCCGGAGTGAGCCCCTTGAGCTCGGCGGCACACTTGATGAACATTACGCCCTCCTTAATATCCTCATTGCGAGGACTCTTGGAGCGGATGCTATCGTAGGTAGTGCACAGGCGATGATAGGTAGGTTTTACGCTATGCCATGTCTCGCTGCCCTTTGCCGTATACTCGACATGAGTGCCGGGAACATGGGCTGCCCAGCTGATATTAATCTGTGTCGAAGCATCCTCACCGGGATTGGTAATTACACCCTCCACATCGTCGAGGGCCGCACATGCCAGCGACATGGCACATGCGATAAACACCATCATAAAAGCTCGTTTCATCACTTAAACAGATATGTTGTGAGACTTTCCTTGCCCAGGTAGTAAGCCTTTGCCTTGATTACCTCATAGTCGCCCACTGCCACAGGAGCATTCCAGACGGGTGACTCGTGAGTGGGTTCACTGCCATCGAGGGTATAGCGTATTACCATGCCAGGATACTGAGCGTTGGCAATGAGCTTGCCATCAACCACCTTGATACCGGGCATACCCACGCGGAAGTTGTAACCTTTCTTCATAATGATGGGCAACTCTATGGCACCCACCTTTTGGTTATACTGGCGACGAGCCACCTCATAAGCCTTGACGTCGCTCAAGTTCTTGCTCCATTCGGGAACGGGATTCCAACCACGCTCTACCACCCCAA
>JAGHTV010000523.1 GCA_018065165.1 Candidatus Sodaliphilus fimicaballi
TTCGCATTTGGAACAAACATATCACCATCACCAAACATAAGCCACATGACATTAAGCATAGGGTAGGCTGCGTGGATCTTAGCAATGAGCTCGTCGCTCACCTTCTTGTTGCGACCATTGAGCAACTGCGAGAGAGTGGGACGAGGTATGCCACAGTTATCGGCAAAAAGCGAATTGGAAATTCCGTTCTCCTGAAGGAATATTTTTAGCCTTGAAACGATGTCCATATATCAAAAATTAAAATTCAAATTAGTGTATAGAAATCACCCAGGATTTCGTCATATTTTTTGACCTAAAAATCGGTCAGAAAAATTAGCCGATATTCTGGTCAGAAAATTTTTGAGAATGCAAATTTGCGATTCTCACAACACCCATTTTTATCATTAATAAATAAAGGGTAAAAAAATGCAGAAAATTCGAGATACAAAAGCAAATACGCTATTCACATCTTTAAATTTTGCAATTGCAAATTTATAATACATTATTGAGATACGCAAATTTTCAAACATAAATATTACAATTTACCTTCACATCGCCGCAAACAGCCACTCCAAAACCAAATTACAAAGAAAAACACAACACATTAAAGCATTTCTTTACAGTTTGCTTGTATCTTATTATCGCACAATACATTATAGTAGTATAATATTGTATTATCCAACCAGCAGTAAAATTACTTTGAAAATAATTATAGCATCGCTTTAATTGTATTTTATTTCTTGCTCATTTTCAGCATATTACAAAGGTTGTAAAAAAGTGTAAATGGGTAAAATACGTGTATTTGTAAACATTTTGAATGTAAATTTGCAATTTATAAAACTAAAGCATATTTGAAAACAGGCGACAGAATTCGAAACAGGGTGTTTTGTATTGCACCACTACCCTATTCAATCCTAAATAGCTATTCGTGATTTCTAATTTAAAATACCAAACGCAGCGTGGTAAACTTACCATTTTATTGTATTTTCAAGCTCAACTCGATTTCCTTGCGATATTTTTTAGGAAATCAACCAGAAAATAGATTCAAATAACTGTAAGAAAATCTAGAAGAGTTAAGTTTTAGCATTACTCTCTGTTACACAACAACTTAACCCCAAAATTACGTATTTTGTGTTTTTCTTCAAAAAAATCAAAAAATTAGCCCCGGTAATATACCGAGGCTTAAATATTGCACGCATATCGATGCTATTCCCTACTCTACAGGGGTTGAAACGGGGCTATTTTTGCTTAAAAATTTGCTAACTGAATCAATATTTCAGTCGAAACGAAAAAGAGGCTTTTTGAGAGCGTCAACACCACAAACTATTTTACAGATAATTCATCGGCCAGGAAGCGCGCTGTGATCGATTGTGAGCTTGACGCAACCTGTTCGGGAGTGCCAGTGGCGACAACCTGTCCTCCACCCCGCCCGCCCTCGGGACCCATATCGATGATATAATCGGCACACTTTATCACATCCATATTATGCTCGATGACGATAACGGTATTTCCCTTTTGGACCAATTTATTTAGTACACCCAAAAGCACGCTGATATCTTCAAAGTGGAGACCTGTCGTGGGCTCGTCAAGAATATAAACGGTGCGACCTGTATCTTTCTTGGCAAGTTCGGCAGCCAACTTCACACGCTGACACTCGCCACCCGAGAGAGTGCTCGACGGCTGTCCAAGCTTGATGTAACCAAGACCCACATCTTGCAGAACCTTTATCTTGCCCAGAATCGCAGGAATGGCATCGAAAAACTCCACGGCTTGGTTTATCGTCATGTCGAGGACATCGGCAATAGACTTACCCTTGAACTTAACTTCCAGAGTCTCACGATTATAGCGTTTTCCAGCACATTCCTCGCACGGAACGAGCACATCGGGTAAGAAGTTCATTTCCACCGTTTTATATCCATTTCCTTTGCACACCTCACAACGGCCACCTCCGGTATTGAAAGAGAAGCGTCCAGGACGATAAGCACGAATCTTAGACTCGGGCAGTCCCACGAAGAGATTGCGTATGTCGGCAAAGACTCCAGTGTAGGTTGCAGGATTAGATCGCGGCGTGCGTCCTAGGGGAGACTGGTCGACGGTCACAATCTTGTTGATATGATCCATTCCCTCGATGCTGGTGTAAGGTAGAGGCTCGGCCAGCGAGCGATAGAAATGCTTGCTGAGGATGGGGTGCAGCGTGCCATTGATAAGACTTGACTTGCCGCTACCGCTGACGCCTGTGACGCATGTGAGCGTGCCCAGCGGGATGCTCACTGTGACATCCTTGAGATTGTTGCCTGTACATCCACCCAGCGTGAGCACAGAGCCGTTGCCTGGGCGACGCACAGCAGGCACCTCGATAGAGCGAGTGCCATTGAGATAGTCGGATGTAGCGGTGTGTTGCTTGAGCATCTGCTTGGGAGTGCCCGAGAACACCACATAACCACCCTTGCGGCCAGCCTTGGGGCCAATGTCGATGACATAGTCGGCCTCGAGCATAATCTCCTTGTCGTGCTCAACAACAATGATGGTGTTGCCCTCGTCACGCAGTTTCTTGAGCGAACTGATGAGACGCTTGTTGTCACGCTGATGGAGGCCTATGCTGGGCTCGTCGAGAATGTAGAGCACATTGACCAGCTGAGAGCCTATCTGTGTAGCCAGGCGTATGCGTTGCGACTCACCGCCCGACAGCGTAGCCGATGCACGGTTGAGCGACACATAGTCGAGTCCCACATCGAGCAGGAAAGACAGGCGGCTATTGATTTCCTTGACGATCTCAGAGGCAATCTTCCACTTGGTGGGCGACAGATGATTGTGCAAGTCGGCACACCACTCGTAGAGTTCCTGCAAGTCCATTGACGCCAGCTGGGCAATGTTCTTGTCGTGCAGGCGGAAGTGCAGCGCCTCGCGATTGAGGCGGTCGCCGCCACACTGTGGGCACACGGCACGCGAGTAGAACTGCCCTGCCCACTTTTGAGCTTGCGATGTTGCAGTCTCGTCTTGCTGCATCTCGATGTATTTGACCAGGCCGTCAAACGACAGGAAATAGTTGCTGGTGGCCTCGGTTCCGGTCTTGATGTTGAGTTTCTCGTCGGTGCCGCTCATAATATCCTCCAGACACTCTTCAGAGAGCTCACTGAGGGGAGACTCCAGCGTGTAGCCGTGACGCTCGCAAATGGCCTGTATTTGCCAAAATATAAGCGAATTCTTATACTTGCCCAGTGGCAAGATACCTCCGGCCTTGATGCTAAGGCTCATGTCGGGCATGATCTTCTCACGATCGATGAGGTTGACATAGCCCAGACCCTTGCAACGCGGGCAGGCGCCTAAAGGCGAGTTGAATGAGAAGTTGTGCGGAGCAGGTTCCTGATAGGACAATCCTGTGTCGGGGTCCATAAGCGACTTGCTGTAGAAACCCATCTCGCCCGTCTCGGCATCAAGAATCATGAGTTGGTCCCCACCCTGCTTGAATGCAAGGTTGACGGTGTCGAGCAATCGACGCTCATCCTTGCGTGACACCTTGAGGCGGTCAACCACCAGCTCGATGCTGTGGTTGTGATAACGGTCGAGCTTCATACCAAAGGTGATCTCACGCAACTCGCCATCGATGCGTACAGTGAGGTAACCCTTCTTGCGTAATCCTTCAAACAAGTCCTTGTAGTGTCCCTTGCGGTTCTTTACTAGCGGAGCAAGAACGTATATCTTGCGATTGTCATACTTTGACAAAATCAGGTCTATAATCTTCTCTACCGTATATTTCACCATTTGCTTGCCCGACAGATAAGAATAGGCATCGGCTGCACGAGCAAACAGCAGTCGCAGGTAGTCATACACCTCGGTAGTAGTGCCCACAGTGCTTCGCGGGTTCTTGTTGGTAGTCTTTTGGCTAATGGAAATCACGGGGTTGAGTCCCGAAATCTTGTCGACATTGGGACGCTCGAGCACGCCCAGCATGTTGCGTGCATAGGACGAGAAAGTCTCGAGGTAACGCCGTTGCCCCTCAGCAAAAATAGTGTCGAAGGCCAGCGACGACTTGCCACTTCCACTCAGGCCCGTAATCACGGTGAGGGCATAGTGTGGTATGTCGACATCAATGTTCTTGAGGTTGTGAACCTTAGCTCCGAGCACGCTCACGCACTCAGTTTCCTTGCCATTAAATTTCATCTATTCAATTAGTCTACTACCCAGTTCTTGTTGTATGCTTTTATCTTGTGCTTGCTCAGGTACAGTTCGCCGTCCTTGGGAACATTTACGGTATAAGTCTTTCCCTTGACATTGGTGAGCTTGGTGCTGCGTATCCAGGGATTAGCCTCACGCAGTTGAGCGTAGGTTATGCCCTGCCCCTTGGCCCACTCTATCCAGCTGGGGACCGATGTAGAGACCTCTACAGTGCGATACTCAACGGGCTGATAGAGCTGGCGGGCACGCATTGCGTAACCATATCGCTTGGGATTTTCCATAATGAGCTTATAGGCAATGATGCGGAATACATAGCGCGAAGTCTCGCTCACGAGGAACAGGTCGAACGAAGTGTTTTGCTGCTGCTTAGACAGCTCACCATTGATGCGGCCCATGCCGGCGTTGTAAGAAGCACATGCGGTGGCCCAGTTGCGATAACTTGAGCGAGCCGACTTGAGGTACTTACAGGCAGCCTCGGTCGACTTGACGGGGTCGCAACGCTCGTCAACATCATCACTGACCTCGAGGCCATACTGGCGTGCTGTGGGAGCCAGCAACTGCCAAAGACCCACAGCTCCTGCCGACGACTTGATGGTGGGATCCATCATACTCTCGGTCACAGCCAGGTAGAGCATGTCGAGGGGCACATTGTTCTTCTTGAGGACGGGTGCTATGAGAGGGAAATATCTATTGGCACGCTTGAAGCAAAGCAAAGTGGTAGTCTGTCCATAGACGATTGACGACATCTCGCGGTCGAGACGCTCGAGCATGTCGAGACGGTCAAAAGAGATTGTGTCGCCAGCAAAGATGACGCGTTGCGGAACATCGGGGATGGGTGTTGCTGCAAACACAGCACCACGAGGATTGACCATAGCGTCGTAGTTGTTATAGACATTGGCATTTTGAGCCATAACACTCACAGCCAGAGCAGCAAACGCCACTGGCAGGATATTCTTCAATTTCATAGAGTTGTAAAATAGTTTACAGTTTATTCGTCGCCCAAGACCGTCCCATTGCCGCCTGTAGTGCCGTGGTCGAT
Source organism: Candidatus Sodaliphilus fimicaballi (assembly GCA_018065165.1). Lineage (GTDB taxonomy): Bacteria > Bacteroidota > Bacteroidia > Bacteroidales > Muribaculaceae > Sodaliphilus > Sodaliphilus fimicaballi. The sequence goes on from JAGHTV010000523.1 coordinate 5,195, forward strand.
GCGTTTGTAGCGTATGATGTTGATATCACCTGATTTCTTGTATTTGCGGCCATCGCTGCCCTGTGCCTCGATCACATAGTAATAGACGCCAGCGGGCACCTGCTTGCCGTGATAGGTTCCGTCCCAGCCCTGAGAGGGCTCGTCGAGGGTGATAATGTGGTTGCCCCACTTGTTAAAGATATCGCAACGGAACTTGACGATAGAGCGATAAGATACCTTCCACACATCGTTCACGCCAGGACTTGTGCCCGGAGTAAACACATTGGGACAAACGAGCTCGCTCTCGCCTATGTTGACGGTATAGACATCGCTCCAGTACTCGCAAGTACCCTGAGCGTTGGTCGCGTAGAAACGCCAGTAATAGATACCCTCTTGCTCAAACACCTGGTCGACCTGGTCTTGCATGAGTTGGAGTTCAATGTTGCCAAATTCAATGTCACGCGACATCTGCCACTCCTTGTGCACTACGGCGTCGGTACAATAGGCAGTAAAGGTGATGTGTGCCGGAGCCGAGCCGCCCAAGCCGTCGCCGCCCTGAGTCTTCTTCTCGTTGTCGTGGTTACGCTCTTCCTGAACGACAACGCAACGCACATCGATGGCAGCGGTGTTGTAGGTGTTGCTTTCAACGCTTTGCTCCTCGCCCCACAGCTTCAAGAACCTGTCGCCTGTGAGGGTGAAAGTTGTATTCTCGGTGGGAGCAGGAATAACGATAACAGGCTTGAATGTCTCCTCGTTTTCCTCGATGAGTTTCTCTATCCAGCGAGGATCGATGACATCCTCCTCCTCTTCTTCTTCGTCGTCATCGTCACCAATGTCAGTTTTATTATTAGAGCCATCTTCCTCGTCGGGAGCCCATGCAAGATTGTTGTAGCTCAATGTGATGCCGCGATCAAGCACCTTGCGAACGCCATTGATGGTAAAATAGGCAATATCGGGACCCGAGCCGTCGACATTGAGAGTTACCGTACCGCAATCGCCATCGCTGTCCACGCTTATGCCATTGAGCTGCAGGCGATAGTCGGCATAGTTTACCACCCACACATACAGGCGGCTGGTGCCTTCCTCGACAATGTAACCCTTGTTGGGCACAACCTGAGCGAGAGTGGTTGTAAGGCCGTCTTGAGTTATGTTGGTGAGTTCCTCGGCATATCCGCCACCCAGCTCGCCGTAGATGTACCATTTCACAGGGTTCTCAGTGTCGGCAGTATAGGTCATACCCACGCCGTTAGTGTCATACAAGACATAAATCTTGTTCAGGCCGGTATTGGCAGCAGGAGCCTCCTCATAGAGGGGGTGATCATTGCCAGTAAACTGGAGTTGAGCGTTGGCAACAAGAGCCAGCGCTACACATATCATCGTAAGAATGTTTCTCAATTTCATTGTCATCGTGATTGCGAATTTCTCCACTACGTGGAGCGGTTCAAACTACAAAAGTACTTATAATAACGCAAAACTCCAAGCATTTATTGTGAACGATGAAAATTTAGGCGTCCCTGCATGGCATAGAATTAATCTTACGCAGTGTCTATATCACACAACAACGAGAGGATGCACGCTAATCATGCACCCTCTCGCAAATATCGTTAAACATGAACAATTTGTCAACCTACGGCAATCATCTCAATCTCCACAAGGGCACCCTTGGGAAGGTCGCGCACAGCAAATGCCGAGCGAGCGGGGAAAGGTTGCTCAAAGAACTGGGCGTACACCTCGTTCATGGGGCCAAAGTTGGCGATGTCGCTCAGCAGCACGGTTGTCTTTACCACGTTGGCAAGGGTGAGGCCCTCGCTTGCAAGGATGGCTTGCGCGTTGAGTAATGATTGGCGAGTCTGCTCCTGGATCCCACCCTCGGGGAACGCACCGGTTGCAGGGTCGATGGGAAGCTGACCCGACAGATAGTAAGTAGTGCCAACGGCAGCTATGCCCTGGCTGTAAGGACCTATTGCAGCAGGAGCCGCAGCAGTGTTAAGTGATTTCTTCATAATTCAAATATTTATTCGTTATAATTTTGTTCGTATTCGTCTTCACACAAAAAGAAAATATTTTCTACTCGTCGATAGCTATCGCCTGAAAAATGGCTTGCTCCGCAAGCAAAATGGAATTACCTACGCAGCATGATTATGTGCCCACTCATTTTCTTTTCTACTCACCACAGCTCTATCGTCGCATAGTGAGGGAGACTTCCATGTAGGTGCGTATGCCGTCGATGTAGTCTCGATAGACTTCCTCGGCATCGCGGCCGTGAAGTATGCTGCACTTGCCGCATATCTCACAGTTGGCAAGGCAACGCCATTTCTCACGAACGTAGCGCTCGCGCTCCTGGCGCGTTGAGTCGTGTATGTCGGGAGGTGTTGTGCCTGGTGCCATATCGAGTTACATTTTGCACCTCAAAGTTACAAAAAATATTCGGTAAAAAACAACTTTGGCAGCACAGAAATTTGGGTATTTGGGAAAGGCGATGTAACTTTGAAATCTAATCATAAACCCGACTATTATGAAACGCATATTTCTCGCTATTGTTATCGCTGCAACTACGATTGTCGTTTTTGGACAAAAAGCAGTACTCACAGGACAGACCCGCACAACAAAGAATCTCCCAGCTCGTCCCTTGACAGGCGTGATGAGCGGTACCGATTTTATCGCCATGTGCGACACCATCGACTTCTGGCCTCGCGAGAAAGTGATAGTGCACGAGGTGCTGCGCGGCAATGTTCCCGACTCGTTGCGTACCCTACACCAGATTGAGTTCACCACTCCCATCGTCGATAGTGTGGAAGTGCTGCGCAAACCCCACAAGATACAGCTATGGGTAGCGTGCGACTACCTTGCCATAGGCTACGACGAGGACTTCATGCGCATGCCTATGGGTCCGCTTGCCGCCCAGGAGAT
>JAGHTV010000418.1 GCA_018065165.1 Candidatus Sodaliphilus fimicaballi
TGAGCTCGCTTCGCTCGGTTCTGTCAGTTTATTTTAGACATAAGAACAAAGAAAATTTATTTTAATTTCTTTTAATTTCTGTCAGTTGAAAAAAACTCTGCGGTATCTGCGAGAGAAAAAATTATCTGTGAGATTGGTGAGATCTGTGTGAAGGAATATGCGAGAGAGAAAAGTACCACGACATTGCTGCCGTGGTACCATATTTCTATGCTCTTAAGAGCGTTAGCGTTCTTATAGGCTCTGTGAGCCGTTCTGAAGAGGGAACGCAGAGACCGCTCTGATAAGCGAAGCGTTCTTAACGAACGGGTTGGCCCATGATGTTGTAGCGAGCGTCACCCTTAACGATGATTACCTGACCATTCTCGATAATCTTGCGAGCCTTCTCGGTCTCAACCTTAACATCGTTGATACCAGTTGTAGCACCCTCTTGAACTACATGGATAGTGTAGTCAGCTCCCAGGAATGAGAGAACTACGTCGCCCTCACGCTCGTCGCCCTCGTTGGGAGTAGCAGTAAGAACCACCTTAGTCTTGTTCATGTAAACGCCGTCTTCATAAGTGTCGGTGCATGCAACCTTAACCCACTCGGGAGCCTCTACTGTCCACTCCTTGAGGAAGCCAAACTCGTCGGCATAAGCCACACTTGACAGCATGTTGATAGTCTTCACATCGCCATCAACGTCCATCTCAACATCCTCGCTCTGTGCGGGAGCAGCCTGAGCAAGGGGAGCAGGGAACAGATACTCGTAAGAACCGAGCAAGCTGACGTTAAGACTACGAGTCTTTGTACCGCTTGACCAGTTAAGAGCAGCAATGAAGAAGTTCTCGCATGCGTTAACCGATGTAGAGGGGATAGTCTCGGCCATAACCATCACAGCGTGAGATGGAACATCGTCAACAGTACCGTTGTAGTAGAAACCTACCTGAGAAGTTGTATCCTCATCGGGCAGAGTGATAGCAACAAGGATGTCGTCCTTGATAGTGTAACCTTCAACTACCTTGCCAGTCTTGTGGTCAACCAGCTTGTCGAAGCACAGGAAGTAGCGTGATGTACCAGCAGCCTCAAAGTCGGCGGGGTCGATAGTCTGACTTGCGATAGTGTCGACAACGGCCTGGATGACAGTCTTAGCTGCATTAAGTTGTACCTTATAGATAGTACAAGTGAGGGGAGAAGAAATCTTTGCGATTTCGCGCACATGAGTTTGCACGCCACGCAACGCATAAGGATTTTGGCAGGGGAAGAACTCACCCATACCGCGCACGTTGATGTTAACATCGCTGGCAACCTTAGTAGTGTTCTTCCAGTTAGCGTTAACCTTCTCAGCGTTAGTTGCGAAGTAGGTTGATGAATAGTAGAGACTACCAGCCTTGGGCGAAACGTAAGCCCAGCCATACTTAGTCTTAGTAGTAGCATTGTCGGTGCTGGGACCACCCACGCGCATGTAAACGGGCAGAGTAGAAACAGAGTCACCCACAGCATTGGTTGCAGTGAGCACTGGAGCCTCGATAGTAGTGGGGATAGCATAGGGATAATTTACAGCAAGTGATTGACCGGTAGCAGTAATCATGGGGTTAAACATGCTGTACTCCTCGGTGGGGTCAACATATTTCCACTTGTAGGTCGCACCGCTCTCAACCTTGTTAACCTTGAAATTAACGTCGGCATAAGCAGGAATGTGAGCCATGGGGTTAGTGAGCGAATAAGCGCTCTTAGCATAGCCACTGTACCAACCAGTGTTGTTCATTGTGTAGAAAGGAGAAGCGAGTGCGCCGTCAGCCTTGAGCTGAACCTTGTTGGCAACAGCAACAGCAGCATCGTTACACTCCTGGGCATCGTGCTGTACAGCAACCTGGGCTGTAGCAACGCCGGCTGTGAGTAAAGCCGAGATAAGTAACATTTTCTTCATGAGTTTATGATTTAATAATTAAACATTATTTTGATACTAAATTCTTTTTATGAGTTACGACTGCAGTGAGTCGAGGATGGATTTGAGTTCCTGATCGGTGGCGGTGAGCTTGGCACGGCAGTAATCCAGCAACTCCTTGGCGCGCTTGGTATACTCACTCAGGTTGTCGATGCTGCACTCGGGGTCTTGCATCTTCTTTACCAACTCCTCAAGCTCAGTTACGGCTTGAGTGTAAGTCATTGTATTGTTCTCTTCCATAATATATAGTTTTATTGTTTTACAAGTTTGACTTCGGCCCTGACTGAACCGTTCTTGAAGTGGGTGGTTACGATATCACCCTCGTGCAACTGGGTTGACGAAGTGACGAACTTGCCGTTGCACTTGGTGAGTGAGTATCCACGGTTGAGAATATTGCGAGGCGACAGCAGTGTCACCTTATCGTCGAGCGACTGCAATCGCATCTGGGCAGTGACTAAGGCCTGTCCTACCGAGGCCCTGATAAGTTCGACATTGTGACTTAGGCGTGTGCCCTCGGCACCGATGCGGGTGTTGATGGCTGCAGGAATCACATCTACATACTTGTCGAGGCGAGCACGAGCAGTGCTAGCTATACGCTGAGCCGTTGCTGGGATGAGCGATGCATAGTAGGCCAGCTGTTCACGCGAATGTGCTACCATGTCGCGAGCGGCAGTAATTGCAGCGTTGTGCAGCTCGTCGAGATGGGCCATAGCATCGATACCACACTTGATGAGGAACTCGGCCGCTGCCGTGGGTGTCTTTACACGCATCGAGGCTACATAGTCGAGCACAGTAACATCACGCTCGTGGCCTATGCCCACAATCACAGGTATGGGGAACATGGCAATAGCTCGAGCCAGGTCGTAGTTGTCAAACGAGTTGAGCTCGCTCGACGCACCACCACCACGTATCACCACCAGGCAGTCAAAGAGGTCAATCACCTCCTCGACACGCTGCAATGCGGCCATGACACTAGGCACAGTGTTAGCACCCTGCATAGCGGCCGTAAACAGGTGGGTATAGAACTTGAGCCCATAGGCATTATTCTCGAGCTGATTCATAAAGTCGCCATAGCCCGCCGCTGTCTCGCTCGAGATGACGGCAATGCGTTGCGGTACGAGAGTCCATGGCAACTGCTTGTTGCGGTCGATAATGCCCTCTACAGTAAGCCTCTTGATTATCTCCTGGCGCTGGCGAGCCATGTCGCCTAGGGTAAACTCGGGGATGATGTCGCCAATGACGGCCTTCAAGCCAAACTGTGGATGAAAGTTGACCGTGACACACACCATCACCTTCATGCCGGTAGCCAGTGATTGCCCTGTAACAGTCTGGAATAAAGCAGCAAGTGGCACATAGTTAGTCCTCCATATTGCAGCGCTCAAGCGTGCCACTGTGAGTCCATCCTCGTTCTTCTCGATGAGTTCGAGGTAACAATGTCCATTCTTGCGCACACTCACGTCGCTAGTCTCGGCCACCACCCACTGGCGGTGAAGCTCAGGCTCGACGTTGACAGTATCGGCTATACGCAAGGTGAGTTGCGTGAGCGTTATAGCCTCGGGGCCATTGTTGAAAAGTGAATTCTCGGCTGACATATCTCCTACTTGTTGAGTTTCCACTTGGTACCCTTAAGGCTGTAATTGAGCGACTCGGCAAACGACGACGCATAGGGCTTATACTCGTCCTTAACGAGGAACTCCTTGAGGCCGTGACGAGCCACCAGCGTGGTGTGGTCATCGCCCTCAAAGTTGAGCGAAATGAGCGGAAACACTATGTCTTGCAGCAGTTGCTCACGCTTAGCCTTGTCCACTGTCTTGAGCACGAAGCTCTCCATCGTGGGCATGGCAAAGAACTTGCTCGCGGGCAGAGGCATCCAACTGGTGTCGTAGAACGAGATGTGGCTGTCGGCCACGGGTGTCTCTACAGTCTCGATGACAGCAATCACCGAGTCTTTCTTGGCAGTCACCAGCAGCATCTGCACGGTTTTGCTATCGCTCATGCGTATGTTGATGAAGTTATCCTCAACCTTGATGAGTTTTGTGCCCATGCCCATGTTGTTCCTGGCATAGACGAGCTGGCCGTTGTCATAGTAGTCCAGCAAGTCGAGGCGAGTAGTCTTGGGCAAGAGCATAAACACCTGTCCAGGCTCACTAGCAAAGAAATCTCTTATGGTGCGAGCCTCACCTCCCACTGCCACCAGCATGGCTAATATAAGTGTTACTATCTTTTTCATAATCCTAATATAACGCTAACGTCAACGCAAACGCAAACTATGCCTGACGGATTGAGCCAATCAACCCAACTAGTTGCTTTTGTATTTCGTTATTCGCTTGTTGTAAAGTATAAAATTGTTCTTCTGTTATATAATTAATATTTTTCGCAATAAACAATTGTGTCTCAACCTCAAAAGAAGAGCCTAAAGCCACATCAAGAAATCTAGCGAAATCGTCGTCGGTTGGCTTTGCAGACCCTTCGGCAATGTTACTTGATATGCTAACAACAGCCCTCTGAAGCTGATTACAAAGGCCGAATCTCTCGTAAGAAGGGAAACTGTTGCATACCTTGTAGATTAAGGTCGCAAATGACACTGCATCTTGCCATACCTTATAATTCTTGAAATTTCGAGATTTTTTCTGTTTCATGGGTGTAGTTAGCGTTTACGTTAGCGTTAGCGTTTACGTTAGCGTTTTTTCTTGAACTTGGCGAAGTTGTCTTCTTTCTTTGCGCCACGCTTGCCAAATTTCTCTTCCTGTGCCTTGCGGAACTTGCGATTGGCCGCGTTGCCACGCTTCTTGCCCGAGCTCTGCATCTCCTCGACTTGCTTTGCCATATTTGCCTCGAAGCGTGCCTGACGCTCCTCGCGGCGACGCTCGCTACGGTTCTTCTTGAAAGACGCCTTCTCATCGCGTGCAGCACCAGCATAGTCCTTACCCTCAACAGCAGGTTCCAGGTACAGACGCTTGCCGTAAAACTCAGTGTTCTTGAGGGCACTCACCACACGATGACCCTCGCCCTTCATAACATCAAATAGCGAATACTTGCTCAACAGGTCGATGCGACCCAGACCTATCTTCTGCCCCTTGGTGTTAGCGTTGAGCATACGAATGAGGTCGGGGGCAAAGAAACCATCGGCCTTACCCACATTGATGTAGATGCGCTCATAACCCTCTTGTGCCACGCGAGAGTCCTTCTCGCTGAGGGTGCGGTTCTTGTGCTCGGGATGCTCTCCCTTCTCACGCTTCTTGCGTTCGCCCTTCTCGGGCACATTCTCGATGACGGGAGCATTGTGATAGTAGTCAAAGAGGCGGTTGAACTCGAGCGAGAGAATACGCTTCAACAGGTCCTCACTACTGAGCCAAGACAACTTCTTGAGCACCTCGGGCATGTATGATGCGATGCCATCCTCGTTGACCTCGACACGCTCGAGCTTGTCGATGAGCGAGTGCAGCTGTTTGCCTATGATTTCCTCGGCCTGAGGCACATCGCGGTGCTCAAAGGTCTTGCCTATGTGCTTCTCGATGTCGCGCAACTTGTTACGCTCGCGAGAGTGGATGATGGCGATAGATGTACCCGTCTTGCCGGCACGGCCAGTACGGCCACTGCGGTGGTTATATACATCGTTATCGTCGGGCAGGCTGTAGCTGATGATGTGAGTGAGGTCGTCAACATCAAGACCACGGGCAGCCACATCGGTAGCCACGAGAATCTGCAGATTGCGGTCGCGGAACTTCTTCATCACCGCGTCGCGCTGGGCCTGCGACAGGTCGCCATGCAGAGCATCGGCATTGTAGCCGTCCTGGATCAGGTTATCGGCAACCTCCTTAGCCATAGCACGAGTGCGACAAAAGACGATACCATATATGCGAGGACGAGAGTCAACGATACGCTTGAGTGCCAAGTACTTGTCGCTAGCCTTGACCATATAGTAGCAGTGTTGCACATTGGCCGAGCCCTCGTTGCGAGTACCTATTACATACTCCTGTGGGTCGTGCATGTAGTTCTTGGCGATATCAGCAATCTCGGCAGGCATAGTGGCCGAGAACAGCAACATCTTGCGTTTATCGGGCACATAGGCCAGAATCTCGTTGATATCGTCAACAAAACCCATATTGAGCATCTCATCGGCCTCGTCAAGGATTACTGTATTTACATGGTCCAGGTTGACCTTGCCACGGTTGATGAGGTCGAGCAGTCGGCCCGGGGTGGCAACAATCACCTGCACGCCACGCGACAGCGCCTTGATCTGGTTCTCAATGCTTGTGCCGCCATACACGGCCAGAATGTTGAGGCCGTCGATGTATTTTGAGTAGTCAGCAAGATCGCTCGCGGTTTGCAGACACAACTCACGCGTGGGGTCCAGGATCAGTGCCTGAATGGTACGCGACAAGGTGTCGGTGCGTTGCAGTGTGGGCAGACCAAAGGCCGCAGTCTTACCAGTACCAGTCTGTGCCAGTGCCACAACGTCACTGTCCTCGTTGAGCAAGTGGGGAATGACCTTTTCTTGCACAGGCATTGGTGCCACATAGCCCATATCGGCAATCGCCTTGAGCAAATCTTCTCTAACTCCTAATTCTTCAAATGTCATTAAATTGTGTTTTATATATAAATAATTTACAAAGGTAGTGATTTTTTGCGACTTATACACCTTAATAATTCAAAACAATGCAATATCACACCCTAAAGCATAGTTATTGTAGATTCGGCATGCTAATGGAAAATCAATATTGTACTATTATTACATTTTGGTTATATTTATTTTGATTATTACGCAATTTTATGTATTTTTGCAATCGTTTTTAAAAGAATAATACTAATCTATAAAAATATTTTAAGCTTATGAAGAAATTCTTTACTCTCGTAGCAGCTGCCCTCACAGCAGCAACATTCAGTGCAAACGCTGCAGTTCTCTTAACTGAGGATTTTAACTTCGAACCTGGTACAGCAATGTATGGTGCCAATGGTTGGTTACACTATGGTTTGGGTGAAGGTTTTGAAATCAAGACCGTTGATGATGCCCTCACACTTGAAGGTTACCGTTCGGAGCCCGTTGGCTCTGCAGTCAACATCACAGGTGAGAATGGCGAGGATGTTATCAAAGCATTTAGTGACCAAAACATTACCTCCGGTACAATTTATGTATCAGCACTCATTAAGGTAACAGAAGTAGGTATTAAGTCTTATTTCTTGACAATGGTTCCTTCTAACGGTTCAAATACAATTGCCGACAAAATTGCAACTACCGAATATGGACGATTGGGCGCATTGCAAGGTTCAAAAGACAATACATTCAAATTCTATCTTGCTCGCGGAAGCGCTAATAACACAACAGTTACCGAAGAAGACTTCAATGTAGGTGAGGTATATCAAGTAGTGTACAGCTACACATTTGACGCCAGTGCTACCAAGAACGACCTCGTTCAATTGTGGGTTAACCCAGCAACCAATGAAGAGGAATGCGAGCCCACCCTCGTTCACAAGGACACAAAATCAAACGACGCTTCTAAGCTTATGGGTATTGAGTTGCGTCAGGCTGGTGTAACAAGTGGTAAAGGCAATACTGTAGTAATTGACGCACTGCGCGTTGCTAACACTTGGAAAGATGCTTTTGTAACAGAACCCACCACAGCAGTTGCTGACCTCAATGTAGAGAAGGTTAACAGCGTTCGCAAGTATGTTGAGAACGGCCAAGTTGTTATTGAAAACAACGGCGTTAAGTACAACATCGCTGGTCAGGTTATCAAGTAATTTATACTTATACACTACGACATCAGTCCCTGGAGCATTTATCTGCTCTAGGGATTTTTTATTACCTCCCTAAACGTAACTATACACCAATGGGGATTATCTCGCGCAGATCACGCGGATCACGCAGATAATATAAATATTTTACAAGCAAGAAGCACTGGTAAGTGAGTGTTGTCGACAACACGCACCTTGCGGTGCTTTATACTTCTTTCGCTTATGCTCGGGGATTTTATCAAATGATATTGTTGAATAGTTACCCTCAGTGTTATTTTGTTAAATAGTTGTAACTGTTTTTGATATGTGGTGGCATTGCTGTAATTTTGCAAATCATAACAATAAAATAACAATAACACTATCATAATGAACAAGAAAACACTATTGAACTTTGCGGCATGCGCGGCTATGATGGGTAGTAGCCTTACTGCAAGTGCCGACTTGCTAGTGACCGACAACTTTGAGTATGAAGCAACTACGCTTTATGGTCAAGGCTCATGGTTGCAATATGGCTCGCAAACGGGTGGCGATGTCACACTGGTTGACTCTCCCCTCACCTACCCTGTGTATCACGCTACTGCTACCGGCAAGGCGGCCCACATCACAGGCGTGGTCAGCGGTCAGGATGTGATGATTCCATTCACATCTACCCCCGTGACTAGCGGATCTGTTTATGTCTCGGCGCTTGTCAACGTAAAGAATGCTGGCACAGGCAATGTATATTTCCTCACCTTTGTTGCTCCGGGAACATCGGGTCTTCAAGATCAGCGCACAGCCTTTGAAATTGGACGTCTGTATGTTTCAGGCAGCGAGAATGCCGGCAAGTTCAAGTTCAAGCTGTCACGCAACTCTGCAACTCAGTTCCAAGAGACTGAACAGGAATATGACCTCAACACCACCTATCTGGTAGTGCTGCAGTACCAGTTTGTCAATGGTGAAAAGAACGACATCATCCGCCTTTGGGTGAATCCCAGCGACCTCAATGCCACTCCCAAACCCAGTGCCGCCATCCTTGACATGACCGTGCACACCAGCATCGACGCAACAAGAATGCAGGGTATAGAACTGCGTCAGGGAGGAACAGCATCGATTACCGGCCCCGAGGTGCTCGTTGATGCTATGCGCATTGCCGACACTTGGACCGAGCTCTTTGACGTGAAACCCGTAACAGCACCCGAACTTACCGTAACTCCCAATCAGGTATCTACCGACGATGCTGCTCCCATGGGCCAGAGTACAACTTTTGCAACATTCAAGGTTGACTACAAGAACATGCCCAGTGCTACCAGCGTTTACCTGACAGGTGCCAATGCCAACCAATTTGAGCTGAGTGCGACCTCAATTCCCGAGGGCAATGGTACCGCCGAGGTCACCGTTTACTATAACCCCACAGCAATAGGCAAGCACACGGGTCGCATCAACTTTGAGTCATCAGTATCAACGCTCAACTGCGGTTACAACTTCACCGCTCTAGCCTATGACCCCAACAACCTGCCCACAATCACCGTCAATGCTGGCGACCTCACCGAGTTTAAGTGCAAGGCTGGCGAGACCATGCAACAGACCTTCACCGTAACCACTGCCAACATGCCCGACTATGGTAAGGCTGCAGTGAGCGGACTGGCCAAGGGCGCTTTCATCATCAACAACACAATGCTCCTTAAGAATGGCAACGCACAATACACCGTCACCTTCAAGCCCGTGAAAGCCGGCATCTACAAGGAGACCATCACCTTTACCGGTATCAAGGCCGAGACCAAGACCCTTGAGCTCACAGGCGTGGCCACCGAGAGTGGCGAACCCGAGGCCGATGCCGAAGGCGACCGCCTGCCACTGAGCAACGCCAAGCCCTATACCTACCTTAGTGAGACATTTGACGGCGTGACCAAGAATGCACCCTTCAGCGTAAACGACTGGCGCAACCTGGCAATGCAAGGCAAGCGTGCATGGTGGGGATATGAATGGACCGACGAACCCAACAAGGCTGCCAAGGTCACAGCCTACGACTCAAAGGTTGAGGCCGGCGCTAGCACTCCCGCCCAAATGCTTCTCGTCACTCCTCCGCTCGACTACAAGAACACTACCAAGAAGGTGTTCTCTTTCAGCCTGATGGGCGACTTTATGATGAATGGTATGGACGATTTGCTTGAGGTGTGCTACATCGAGAACGACAGCGATGGCTTGTATATCGAGCCCATAGATATGGAGATACCTTGCACCCCCGACATGAACAAGGAATGGGTAGCCTATGAGGTGAATCTGGACAACCAGAACCTTGCCGACACATTCTACATGGGCTTCCGCTTCACAAGCAATCGTGGTAGCGACAACACATGCGTCTACTATGTTGACAATGTAGTGTGGGGCGAAGAAAAGCCAGTCATCGAGGGCGACATCAATGGTGACGGCGTCGTTGACATAGCTGATGTAAACGCTATAATCAACATCATCCTGAAACTTGCCGACCCCAGCAGTGCAGCAGGCAATCCCGACATTAACGGCGACAACGTAATTGATATTGCCGACCTTAACGCAATCATCAACATCATCCTCAAGTAACGGAGTCAATTCCCTTATATACAAATATACCCGCCAAGTAACCTTGGCGGGTATATTTTTGTTTCTTATCCTGCTGGATTACAGGCCCAGAATAATATTTATCACTGAATTCATATCGGCTACATCAACATTGCCATCACCATTAACATCGGCAATGGCAGCCTTTTCTTGCAGTCCCAGAATCATGTCGATGAGTACATTCACATCGGCAATATCGACAATGCCGTCGCCATTAACAT
>JAGHTV010000156.1 GCA_018065165.1 Candidatus Sodaliphilus fimicaballi
ACATTGTGCTTTGCTACAGGTTGCATCGAGGACGAGTTTACCACTTCGAGCAACGATGTCCTTTCCTTCTCGGCTGATACTGTGTACTTTGACACCGTCATTACCACACAGGGAACCATTACCAAGCAGTTTATTGTATACAACAAGAGCAAGAAGCAACTCAACATATCGTCGATCAAGGTTGCAGGCATGAGCGATGCAAAGTTTTACATCAATGTCGATGGCCTCAAGGGTAAGGAGTTCCACGACATTGAACTTCGTGGCAACGACAGCCTGTATGTCTTTGTCGAGGGCTTTATCGACGAGATGAAGCAAGACGATCCCAAGGAGTTTAACGACCACATCGAGTTTGTGACCAATGGCGTAACCCAAAAGGTCTACATCAATGCCTGGGGACAGGATGTGATACGCTTCACAGGCGACACGCTGTGGACCGACACCCAACTGTATGCCAACCGTCCTTACCTCGTCTATGATACTCTGGTAGTGGCACCAGGTGCAACACTCAATATTGAGCCTGGCACCAAGTTGCTCTTCCATAAGGGAGGCGCCCTCAAGGTATATGGCAAGATGATGGCCCTGGGTACACAAGACAAACCCATCGTCTTGCGTGGCGACCGCCTCGACAATGTGGTGGCCGACATCGACTTCGACATCATGTCGGGTCAATGGGGCGGTGTAGTGATAGGCAGTGGCAGTTACGGCAGTCAGTGGGAGTATGTCGATATGGGTGGCAGCGAGTTTGGCCTGCAGGTAAGTTCGAGCAAGCCCAGCAAGGAGTCGCTCTATATGCTCAACTGCCGTCTGCACAATTCTAGCGGTTCTATTTTCCTCAACTGGAACGCCTATGTTACCGCTTATGGTACCGAGTTCAGTGACTCGGCCGAAGGGGTTGTATTCCTCTATGGCGGCAAGACACGCTTTGCCCATTGCACGCTGACTAACTATTACCTGTTTGCCGCCGTCACCGAACCATTGCTCAATGTGTTTAACATCGACGATCCTTCATGTCCGGCAATTGATGCTACTATCGACAACTGTATCTTCTATGGCCTCACTGGCGACATCAACGCTGGTGACCTCACAGGCACCGATATATACCTGCGCAGCTGTCTGCTCAAGTCTAAAGGTACCGACGATGCCAACTTCATCAACATCGTGTGGGAAGGCGATCCCAAGTTCTATACCGTGCGCGAAGATTACCTCTTTGACTACCGCGTCAAGAACGAGAGCGACGCCATAGCCCGCGGCGATAAGTCGTTGACACCCGAGAAAGCACGTTACGACCGCTACGGTCAAGACCGCTTTGCCGAGACCGCACCCACCCTCGGTGCCTACGTCTATGTATTCAAAGAAGACCCCAAGAAGTAATTTCTTTAAGGACGCTACGCTTATCAGAGCGGTCGCTTTAAGGACGCTACGCTTAAAGGACGCTACGCTTTAAGGACGGAGCTAATACTCCTATAAGACATAAAGACACGACTAAATAATGATAAATTATAAGAATCTTTTATTCTGGCAACGAAGCATGGTATTTGTTGCTGATATTTATAAGAAGACGATGTCCTTCCCTAGGGAAGAGCAATTTGGTCTGTCGGGACAAATAAGAAGAGCTGCAGTATCAGTTCCAACAAATATTGCAGAAGGAAGTGGTCGTGATAGCAAAAAAGATTTCGCTCATTTTTTGCGTATTTCAATTGGTTCGGCATGTGAAGTTGAATGCGAACTAATGATTGCAAGAGATTTGGGGTACATCAATGAATCTGAATCGTCAGTTTTACTTAAGGAAATAAAAGAAATTAAGGAGATGATAGACTCCTACAAAAATAAATTGTTGGAATAAAACGGCTTGTCCTTTTGAGAGTAAATCTTAAAGCACAGCGTTCTTAGAGCCACCTAGTGGCGTTCTTAAAGCGCAGCGTTCTTAGAGCCACCTAGTGGCGTTCTTATAGCGCAGCGTTCTTAAAGCCACCTAGTGGCGTTCTTAAATTAATAATATGAAATACTTTATTATTGCAGGTGAGGCTAGTGGTGATCTTCATGCGTCGCAGCTGATGAAGTCAATTATTGCTGCCGATGCACAGGCTGAGTTTGAATTTCTGGGTGGCAATCTTATGG
Source organism: Candidatus Sodaliphilus fimicaballi (assembly GCA_018065165.1). Taxonomy (GTDB): domain Bacteria; phylum Bacteroidota; class Bacteroidia; order Bacteroidales; family Muribaculaceae; genus Sodaliphilus; species Sodaliphilus fimicaballi. The sequence continues at coordinate 2,119 of JAGHTV010000156.1, forward strand.
CTAATGTGGCCAATAAGATGCCCATCATTCACTACAGCTCGATGGCCTATATGGGATTCGTCGAGGTGGCAAGCACTTAGGCTCAATCATGGGTTTCATGAAGATAGCCCGCAAAGCCATCGACCGTCAGAAGCCCGATGCCGTGATTCTAGTCGATTATCCGTCGTTCAACCTCAAGATTGCCAAGTATGCTCATAGCAAGGGCATCAAGGTGCACTATTTCATCTCGCCCAAGGTGTGGGTGTGGAAAGAATGGCGTGTTAAGGATATCAAGAAGTATGTCGACCACATGCACTGCATACTCCCCTTTGAGGTCGATTTCTATAAGCGACACAACTACGATGTCAACTATGTAGGCAATCCCACAGTAGGCGAGATAAACGCCGCTATTGCCTCGATGCACAGCGAGCAGGAGTTCAAGCGTCTCAACGGGCTCGAGGACAAGCCCATCATTGCCCTTGTGCCAGGCTCACGCATCAAGGAAATCAACGACAACTTGCCTTCGATGCTCGAGGCTGCAGCTCACCACCCCGAGTATCAAGCCATCATTGCTGCGGCTCCTAGTGTTGACACTCGCGTCTATTACAATATACTCGATCCTATCAATAGCGATGCTCTACTGGTCACTAACCAGACTTGGGAGCTCGTGCATCACGCTCGAGTGGCACTTGTCACAAGTGGCACTGCAACGCTCGAGACAGCCATGCTGGGCACACCACAAGTGGCCTGCTACCGCATGAACGGCAGCAAGTGGCTGTACAAGTTCTACCGAGGCCTGCTCAAGGGCGACTATGTGACATTGCCCAATTTGGTTGCTGACGAACCCGTTATCCCCGAGTTGCTGTTGCACTACTGCAATGTAGATAGCATCGACCAGCACTTGTCAGCGCTGTTGCAAGATGGTGATGAGCGTAGTGCAATGCTAGCGGGATATGACCGTATGTCGGCTCGCCTAGGCACAAACGACTGCTGTGCAACAGCTGCACAGTTGATTGTAAATTCGCTGTAAAAGTCGCGTCAATCAAGGTTCTAATGATACAATGCAAAAAGCGACATCGAGTGTCCTCGGTGTCGCTTTTGTTATAGTAAATATATCGCAGTGTTTACTTGCGAGCACGCTTTGCCGCGGGCTTCTTTGCTGCTGGTTTTTTAGACTTGGGCTGAGTTGTTGCAGCCTTGGCTGGGGTTTTGGCCTGTGCCTTTACAGTAGGCTTTTTGCCTATTGCGGCAGCATAGAAGTCGAGACTCTTGAACAGAGGTTCCATGATGGCACTGTGCTTGGCACTGCATGCGATGCTCACATAAAATGCCAGATCACCGTCCTTCACATTCAGCACACCCACACAGCCGCGATTCTTGTTTGCCTTGGTCTGTGAGAACAGGGCTCCTTCCAGGTTGGTGGTCTTGATGTCGATATCTTTAGCCTTCTTCAAGTCAACCTCAACTCCTTGTGCGAGAGTGTTTATTGCACCAGCAATGTCGGCTTCCGACGCCTTTGATGGTTGGAAGGGGATGGCTGTAATGCAAAACTCTTGATCTTGAGTTGCAAGAACGATGGCTTCATAGTCGTTCTTGATAACCACGCCACTTGCAGGCATGATGCATGTAAAACCTGTTACTTCGCTAACAAATTGCTTTGCCTCTTGTGCACTTGCAACAAGTGTGACTATTGCCACAAGGGCGCTAAGGATAAATTTCTTCATTGTATGTTTGTTTTTTTTACTCAACTGCATCGGGGTTGAAGTCGAGGCTCTTGAGCAAACTGTCCATGATGTCCTCATACTGTGCCTCACACGAGATAGTGATATAATAAGCAAGATCGCCCCCCTTTACTTTCATCACGCCCACGCAAGCACCTGAGTGGTCATCGCCTGCCTGAATAAATAAGCCTCCTTCAAGAAGGTTGTTGTTGAGGTCAACGTCGATAGCTGTTTCTAAGTCAATATCAACGCTCTCGGCCAGAGTCTTGATTGAGTTGGTTACATCTTCTTCACTTGTTATAGAGGGCTGGAAAGGGATTGCCGAGATAACAAAGCCCTCGTCGGGGGAAGCAATGATTGCTGCGTCGTTGTCGTTCTTGATTACCACGGCATTTTCAGGAGTAATACAAGTAAAACCTGTAACCTCGCTGGTAAACAGTGATTGTGCATTGGCAACAAGTGATATGAGCGCTACCAGAGCGCATAGGATTGTTTTTTTCATCATCTATAAAGGTTTTTATTGTTATTCTCATCGGTTGGCGCTTGCGGGATGGGAGGTGTACGCATCGACTTGATGCGCTTGTGTGCATAAATGAACATGCATACGCAAAATACTACCCACACAATCATTGCTAGCCCCATGACGTCTTCGGGCAGGCTCAGCAGCGAGTCGTAGATGCCGTGCAGGATGATGGGTGCCACCAGCGTGAGAACCCTGTTGGTTGTGCGGTGGCGTTCGCTGCCAAACTTCACTGCACTGTAGTAGTAACCCATAGCCACTGCAAAGCTGAAGTGTCCTGGCACTGCCGAGATTCCTCTCATCACTCCCACCGAGAGCAGCGAGTCACTGTTCTCAATAAGGTACAATATGTTTTCAAATCCAGCAAATCCCATGCCAATGCACACGGCATAGACTATGCCATCAAATGGCTCGTCAAACTCCTTCATGTGGCGTACGAGCAACCATAGCATTAGCAACTTGGCACACTCCTCGGGGATTGCCGCCATGATAAAGGCGTCTTCTATACCATTCAACTCGTCTCCGCTACCCACCAACTCGGCATAGGCAAAGACAATGAAACACGACCCTATACCATAGATTATTCCTTTAATGAGGTTTATAATGGGCTCGGGTTGTATGCGATCCTTGCGATAGATGTATAGCAGTAGGAATGCAACGGGGATTAGTGCCAGCGAAAGTATTGCTTCCATTGTAAGCGATATTGATAAGAATTGTAAAAAGGCCCGCTCACAGGCGGGCCTTTATGTTTATGGTGTCGTTATCAGTCAAGACCAAGGACGATGTCGATGCAAGCATTTACATCGGCAATGTCAACAGCGCCGTCGCCGTTGATGTCACCCTTCTTGCCAACAGGAGCTGCGGGAGTTGTACCCACGAAGTTAACCTTGATGATTTGCTCAAGGCTTTCCATCATGTCGATGTCGATGTTTACGCTCATGGCTGTATCATTAAAGTCACAGTCCAGAACAATTGGTACTTCACCAAGGAATGGGCCCATCCAGAATTCAACACCAGGAAGATCTCCCTCAGTAATATTTACGTTGTTATTATACTTGATGTTTGTGAAACCATATTCTTGTTTACCTTCAAGTTCGTGTATAGAAATATTGCCTACTCCGATAACGCCATCCTCACTTGTGAGGCAAAAGTTTTTAAGGTCAAAATTTACTTTACCATTAACAACCTCTGCTTGAATCGTTGTTTCCATTGATGTTCCTATTCCGTTAATGGAAACGGTAAGTTTTCCTGTGTACTCTGTTGCCATAGCTGCCATTGAAGTGATAGCCGCAGCGAGCATAATGATAATTTTTTTCATAACTTGTCTTATAGAATTTTGTGATTATTATTTCTTGTTGAGAATGATATTAATGATAGCATTTATATCAACAATATCAATTGTCTTGTCGCCATTAAGGTCTGAGCGACTGATGTATTTCTCGTCTTTCTCTTGGTTGAGAATGATCTTTACAACAGCGTTGATGTCGGCAATATCTACTGTCTTGTCGTCGTTAACATCGCCTGGGATAGTTTCTTCAGCCTTATGCATTACAACAGTGTAAACATCAGTAGTGAGGAGGTCGCCCGATACTGCATATACATAGGCAATATAGCTGTCTTCAGTCTCAACTACTGTGCAACCAGCTGATGCGCTTGCACCATTGTATGCTACAGCAAAGTCGTCTGCCACGGGAGCCTCGGTTGCGGTACCCAGGTCGCAAGTGCCGTCGGTGAACGAGAGTTGCTGTCCCTTGTAGGTAACGCTTGTAACCTCAGCTTTGTAAACGAGTGTAAGGTCGTCAATAAAGATTTGATCACCCTTTGAACCTTTACCTGGAGTAGCGTTGGTCGACATTGTTACAAGAATTGCGTCAGCATTCTTGTTTGCATCTGTTGTGTGGTTGTATACAAAAGGAATTGAAAGTTCTGTCCAATTGCATACTGCTATTGTATTGTTACTTGCACGAGCTACTACATTGGTATATTCCTTGTCTTCGGGGTCTTGGTAATAGGTTTTCCCCGCAATGCTGGTGTCGTCAAATGCAACAGCATTGAATGTTGCGTAAGGGTAATTTTTATTTGCTGTCCCCTGTGAAAATTTCACCCATACCTTTATTGAATCAGGTCGTGCGGGAAGTTTCATATAAAATGGATTTCCGTCTTTGTCTGTTCTTGTTGATGTGCGATCCATTTCACTGTGATTATCAGTGTTGGTAGCTGTAGCACTATTGGCTTTAAGTTGGCCATTAGTCATTGTACCATTTGCGACAATCTTGGCAATACCGAGATTTACTTCACTTGAACTGATTAGACCACTATATGAACCTGTAGACCCGGGACGAGTGTTAGTGTCTTTTACAAAAGTGCTTTTAGCCATAGACGCTAGGCCTCCATACGCACTTTTGAAACCGTGCCAGTACTGTGGCTCACCGCTCGATGCTGTCCAAGTCTCGAAGTCACTGTTGGGGAGTTGGAATGATTTGTCCACATTCTCAAAGTAGTAGGTTGTACCATCGGCAAGTGTCATGTTGATGACAGCATACGCGCTGTCATATCCGTAGTGTGCTACAACCTGTGCTGCAGCTGTCTTGTTGACCAGTGTTGTTATGCCTTTTACAGTGTTTACTGCACAATCGGCAACTGTTACACCGTTTAGGGTTACTGTGTTGTCTTCGATGGTTGCTGTTACACCAGTCTGTGTAGTTGCATTGTTTACTGTGAGTGTTCCTGTGTAGTTTGTAGCCATCACAGTCATTGAAACCACACTAGCAGTTACTAAAGTGAAAATCTTCTTCATGTTGTACTATTTTTAGAACCGTTATTTCAATCTATAAGTTAAACCAAATTTTCCATACACGGGGTAGAGTGTCTGCTCAATGGTATGGAAATTTTTCTTGTGCAATTGTGATGTGCCCCAAGCGAGGTCAAAGAATGCTCCAAAGCGGTCGGCAAAGTGGTAATCTACACCCACATCGAGTCCCCATTGCATGCGACGCATGCTATCGCTGAAGTCATACTCGCCACGCTCGTCTTCGCCTTCGCCCAGGATAACCTTGGGACCTGTGGGATCGTCAACACGCAGGTATCCGTTGTGGGCCCAGCCTGTGAATGAACGGTTGCCCACATATGAAAAATAGGGACCAAACTTGACGTTTACCTTGCGGTAGTGGAACATCATCTGCACGGGCACTGTGAGCATCCACTCGGTAACCTTGGTTGTGACATCGCCGGTAAACACACCTGCAAGTGTCTGTCCACCACGGGTTATCTCCATCTTGTAGTTCTTGACCTGAGCGTCCTCGTCCATACCCTTGTTCTCGAGTTGCAAGCCACCCATCACGCTCCAGTTGCGGTAAACGGGATAAGCCACGTCGATACCCAGCGAGGGGTTGAACTGGGGCTTGAAAGAGTTGAGGTGACGTATGGTCTCGGGCATACCCATAGGCATTGTACCGCCTATGCCATAACCCAGACGAACATTGATGTCGGCGTTAGTAATCAAGTCAAGAGCGTTGCCGCTAAGGCTTGTGAGTACTAATGCTATCGCTAGAAGTATCTTTTTCATTGTCATTGTCCTTTTTAGTTCGTTATTCCTCGTGAGAGCATATCACGCGCACCTTGTCGACCATCAATTGGCTACCAACGGCACCCTCAAACAAGTCGCCATTGATGCTTGATGAGAATACCACGGTGAGGCTGTAGCCACGCTCCTTGAGCAGGTTCATGTCTACCTCGTGACCGTTGTAGTCAAACTCGACCTCCCACTTAACCCACTCGGTTGATGCATGCAGGTCTTTAACCTTGGCTATTGCAACTATGTGAGGATTGGTCTGTACATCGTCGCCATAGAGTACCACGGGGTTGCCGTCGGCGTCGTGGTTGCGGTAGAGAACGGCATATATCGAACCATTATCGACCATGCCTGCAACTTCCTTGCCTTGCTTGTTGATGTACTTGGGGCCGGGAGTGTACTTGTAGTAACCTGTGTACTTGAGTGGCTTGTGGGTGAAGGGCTTGCCAAAGCGGGTCGCCTTCATAGCGTCGAGCAATGCCACAGTGATGTCAAATTCTCCCAGGAAGAAGTTACCTGCTGCGATACGCTTGTTGACCATAACGCCAAACGAACCTGTGCTGCTGGTAGTGAGCTTGATGCACTTGCCGTCGAAACCATCGTCGCTGGGAGCCGAGGGATACTCGAGAGGCTTGGCCGAACCCATACTCAGCTGGAAGCCTGCATTACCAGTTGCCCAGTCGTTGCCCAGACTGCCATCGTCGAGCGTGTTGTGCCATATGTAGTACTTGTTGTTTCCGGGCTCAAGCTCGTAGTGTTCAAAGTCATACTTGCTGGTGGCGTTGGTAACAATGATTACCTCGGGCACGATGGCAATGGTGTAAGTGCGATGCCACTTGCCGTCTTGCGATGTTACAACATAAGTCACAGGACCTTTGCTGAAGTCTTGTGGAACACCGCTGGCGGGGCTGATGGTAGCTCCGTCGGTAATCTTGAAGTTGGGCGTGATGCTGGTAACATCGGCACCGGGACGCACTGTGATGCTTACTGAGTTAACATCAGATGCAAAAACCTTGGATGTGTCTGAAAGTTGGAAAAATATGTCTTTGGGCGACGACACGTGCAATGTCATCGACTCAATGTCACATTCAGCATTTAAGGGCTCTTCCTTGAAGCATGAACTCACCACTGTTGTGAGCACTGCCAGGGAAACATATATGGCCATCTTGACCATAGTAAACTTAATCTTCATACCTTGTAAACCTAATGAAATGCAAAGTTACAAAAAAATATCCAAATTCAAGTGTGATTTTTTCTAAAAGGGGCAAAATTCCCTAAAAATGACCAAATTAACCGTAATTTGGTTTAAATATGTGTGCTCTTGTAAAAGCTTGGTAATTAAGCTTGACTTATTGTGTTATTCGTTCAGTTGTGAGATGGGCGAGATGTCTGAAATTGGTGTGCTTGAGTATTGGTTCGTATCGTCAAGGATGCTGTTGACGATGGGCATGAGTTTGCTGTCGACCATAGGAGATAGTAACTCTAGTGCAGCGTCTTGATAGTCAGGGTTGACGACATGTTTTATCACACTGAAGATGCCGTTACGCAACTCGGTTCGCAAGTTAGCTGTGTTTTGGTTATTCTCATCACCCATGCTTGCCATAAGGTAAATTTGAGTCAGATAGGGAGTGATGTTAATGTCAATTAAGCTGCTTACTTTGTTCCAGTCAAGATCCTTGGCAAGCATGCGATTAGCCATGGGTAGGCTTTGTGCCATTGCCATCGCCTTGTCCCAGTATTTGCGCCCCATATTCTTTACCATCACTGGCACAGCTTTCTTGATGAGTTCTTTAGATGCTTCACTATATGGAACGCTAGGGGCTAAGCCATTTTTAGCATCATAAACGAGAAAATTGTGAACTGAAGCGTCATTAGCAATCTTATTACCCTTCAATCGGAGTTCGCGATAATAATGTGGATGGGCACTGAGAGCGCCTGTGCATATGTCAATTATGGAGTCGGTGTGCTCGGTGTTGTATGCCACTGCTGCGTCGTGAATATGGGTGTGACCAGTAAAGACGTAGCGAACGCCCGACTTGATGAGCAGGTCGGTCATTGCCTGACTGTTATCGATTACGGATGTTGCCAGCAACTTATCTTCTTCGAGGAAGTGCGGGAACAGGTGATGATGCATCATTGCAATCACGGTTTTTCCCTTGGCTTTTGCTGCTTGGGCAGCTGCCCACTTGATGGCACTGTTACTGTCACCGTTAGTGTCAATTCCTAGAATTACGATACCCTTAACGGGCTCACACACATAGCTCAGCGAGTTAGGGTCGCGCAAGGCGCTGTTATAGCCAAAGTCGGCATAAATGCGAGCAAATTCATCCTTGCTTACTTCTTTGCCACAGTCGTGGTTGCCGGGGATAACAAGCACTGGCACACCTGTGTTCTTGACACAATTGAGTTGCGATGCTACATACTGGTGGCTTGCAAGGTCGCCATACTCGGTAAGGTCACCTGTGATAAGAACTAACTTGGGGAGTTGCCCGTCCTTGTCCATATATGGGTTGATGTAGTCTCTAAAAATCTCGGCGCTGCGATTAATAAGCTTGCGCTCACCAGGTTGGAGTTCTAGATTTTTGGCTATTTCGGGCTCTACGACATGTAGGTCGCTGTAAACATTGATAAACGGTTTAGCCTTGGTTTTAGCTCCAGTGGGCAACAGACACAGGCACATGAGTATGAGTGAAAGTAGATGTTTCATAATCTAAATATATTGTTATAGTTGCAAAGATAGGCAATTTTGAGTAACTTTGCAAGTGTGAAGATAGTTAGATCTCGTTGGCTTCCGCCCAAAGATTTTTTGGCGATAAATTTGTTGGGCGTGATTGTCATACGTCCGGGAACAATGCTCTCGGCGCGCACCATCAATCATGAGCGCATACACACGGCTCAAATGCGTGAGTTGGGTTATGTGTTGTTCTATCTGCTCTATGTGTTGGAGTGGGTGGTTAGGTTGTTTATGCGTGGCAATGCCTACTATAACCTGACATTTGAACGCGAAGCCTATCGCCACGAGGCCGACTTAGACTATCTTAAGCACCGCCGTCACTTTGAACAATGGCGCAGAACTAAAGGAAAACGCTAACTAGAGCGTCGCCTCAAGGTATAACTGGGACTTGGTATAGATCAAAAAAAGAAACTGAACTTTTATTTTTTTATGGCTTACGCCCAAAAATAGAGGACTCTGTCCTCAAAATAATATTACTCTATCTGTGAGGTAATTTTATTTTGCTTGCTAAGCAAGCCATTTTAAGGGAGGTTCACTTTTCGCGGCACCGACCTACGGTCAACTTACCGCTGCTCACTCCCTTGAGCACGGTTCTAAGCGGAGCATAAAAATCACAATAAAAATATTTTCTTTTTTTACCGGACAACAATGAAAATAAATGATAAACGCATCGAGCTAGCTCGGTGCGTTTTGTTTCTTTAATCAACCAAATATCTTAATTGCAACTCGGGCAGCTCCTCGCTTGTCGCTTGACACACGGTTAAACAACCATCGCACGATTGGTGATATCACATATTTCCATTTAGGACTGTTGTCGTAGGTTACCGCAAGTTGTTGCATGGCATGGTGACGCAGATTGTCAGAAAGGGATTTCTCGCCTTCAAGTTTGTATTGTGCCGCAAGGACAAGTCGCTTGTATTCAAGCAGGCGTTGATATCGATGCTTGTTGCCGATACTTGACTGTGTAACTTCATTTTGTACTACATCTATGACATGCTCCCATACGCCAGCTTTGCTCTTGAAGTTGTTTCCTGTTATGCTTTGTTCTCCGCTATGGTTTACTGTTACATATTCCTTCTCAAGAAATGCGATGTGAGGATTGTTAATCAACAACCTCATGCCCAACTCCCAATCGTTCCAGGCCGGTAGGGTAGCGTTCCACTTGCCACAGGTTTCAAAAAACTGCTTCTTAACAATGTATCGCTGCGTAGCCAGTTGACTGTGCAATACTTGCACTGCAAGTATGTCGCTTGTGAAGAATGGCAAGCTGCGTTGCGAGCCATCGGCAAATTTTAGTATAGCACCTGTAGAAACAATGTCGGTCTTGTTGCCATTGTCCTTGATACACTCTACATAACTGCTTACTAGCTTGCTATCCATCTCATCGTCGCTGTCAAAGAACATTAGCCATTCTCCAGTAGCCTCTTGTGCACCACGGTTGCGAGCCGCTCCAGCAGTGTGGATTGACTCCTGTACAACTTTTACACTAAAGTCAGGTGTATTGTGCTCGGCGGCAAATGATTCAAGTACTGCGAGTGTTCCGTCGGTGCTACAATTGTCCACCAACACCACTTCCAGCGGACGGTATTGCTGACCTAGTACAGAATTAAGCGTGCGCTTGACCACTTCGGCACGGTTATAAACAGGTATGACTATTGAGATGTTTTGCATAATCCTCGTAAAATTAATACTATTTTTGATTATTTGCAAAAAATGCCGTAATTTTGCACATAATGAAAGTGCTATTTGTAGGTGATGCAAGCAACATGCATAATTGCTTGGCTAAGCAATTGCGACGCATGGGACATGAGGCTGTTGTGGCTTCAAATGGCTCAACATGGATGAATACCGAGCGTGACATAAACTTGTTGCGCCATCCAGGTAAGTTGGGTGCGGTGCGTTATGTGTATGATATCCTTAAGGCGTTGCCTCAAATGCGGGGATTTGACATCGTGCAGCTGGCTGGCCCCATTTTTCTCAATCTCAAGCCTTCAAAGGTGCGCTGGGTACTCGACTACCTAAAGCGACATAATAGCCATGTCGTGCTGTCGGCCATCGGCACCGACCGCGTTTACTATGACGCTTGCCACGATGGTCACACCTACCGGTACAGTGATTATATGCTGGGTGACAAACCATCGCCATATGTTCTCTCGCAAGAGTATCGGGCACAGCAGCAGGACAATTGGTCACAGGACTTTATGAAGGAGCATAGCGACTATGTACTCAATGCCGTTGATGGTGTTGCCGCTTGCTTATGGGAATATTTTGTCGCTTATGAGCAGGTGGGTGTGAAGAAGCTGGTTCATACTGGTCTGCCCATAGATGTAGACTCGCTTACTTTGCGTGAACTTGATTCTGTGCCCAATAAGGTTCGCTTCTTTATAGGTATACAGCGTGACCGAACAGCTCTTAAAGGAACTGACCGCATGCTTGCTGCCCTGAAGCGTGTGTGCGCAGCTCGTCCTGATGAGTGTGAAATGGTGGTTGCTGAAAGTGTTCCTTATGCCCAGTATGTGAATATGATGCGCAGCAGTCATGTGATACTTGACCAGTTATATAGCTATACGCCCGCAACCAATGCTTTGCTTGCTATGGCTCAAGGACTTGTGGCAGTGTCGGGGGCTGAACCTGAATATTATGAATTGATAGGGGAGACCGAGAATCAGCCTATTGTGAATGTTAATCCCTTAATCGAAGGCGACATAGAAGCTAAACTCAACTATATTATTGATAATAAGGATCACATGCCAGAATGGAGCCTCAAGAGTCGCGAGTTTGTCTTGAAACACAACTCGGCAAGCATCGTTGCACAACGCTATCTAGACTTGTGGAATTCAATAATTAATGGTAAATGACTTTAGAGATACTCATATCGACTATTGATGCAGGCATCGACAACATTGCTGCAATGCTACTTGAACCACGCGATGGAATCAAGTATCTTGTGTCGTGGCAACACCGTGATGAAGGAAACTGTAAGATTCCTGATGTTCTGTTGCGCGATGATGTGACAGTTGTGCATTTACAGGGTCCCGGCTTGAGCCGTAACCGCAACAATTGTCTTAAACACGCCACTGGTGATGTGTGCCTCATTGCCGACGACGATTGTCGCTATACTCACGAGGAGTTGAGTTGTATTGCGCTTACATTTGCTAGCCACCGCAATGTCGACATCGCTACATTCAAGGCTCATGGCTTGCTCACTCCATATCCTGAAAAGTCTTTTAACTTGCAGGAACCTCATAAGGGGTATCATGTGTCGTCGATTGAGATTGCCTTTAGGAGGGTAAGTGTGCAAGGCAAATTGTGGTTCAATGAATTGTTTGGCCTTGGTGCTCCTGTTCTGCATTGTGCCGAGGAGGAAGTCTTTATCCACGATGCACTCGAGATGGGACTAAGATGTGTGTATTTCCCTGCCTATGTCGTATCACATGAAGCTCCCTCAACATCTATATCGCGCATCAATGATCCTGGAACCCTTATGGCTCGAGGTGCCTATTTGTATATAGCCTATCGCCAGTCGATGATACCTCGTGCAGCACTCATCTCATATCGCTTGAGCCGAACTGGTAAGGTGACAATGTATAAGGCCCTTAAGTATATACTTAAAGGTATTGCTTACTATAGAAGGGAAACTCGTAGAGTGAAATAAGAATGCTGCTTACTTATAGCGGTCGCTGATGTTGTAGATTGATGCGAAGATGTCTTTGTCGGCCTGTGTCAGCTCCATGCCACGGCGGGCCATCACGCGTTCGGCTATGCTATAGAATGTCTTCAATGGCACATCCTTGAAACCTGCGTTGCTACTGCCTTCTTGAAACGATGCCACAAATGGACGCGGAAATCCGCTACCGTGAATGTTCACTCCTACGCCTAGCACTGTTGCAGTGTTGATCATGCAATTGACTCCTGTCTTGCTGTGGTCGCCCATGATTAGGCCACAAAACTGCAATCCTGTGCGCACAAAGCGACGCTCTACATAATCCCACAGCTTTATCTCGCTGTAGTCGTTCTTCAGGTTGGACGCTGTCGTGCCTCCGCCTATGTTGCACCGTTCGCCTATCACAGCGTCGCCCAGGAATCCATCGTGTGCCTTGTTGCTATAGCCTATCATCACAGTGCTCTCTACCTCGCCACCTATTTTGCAATGTGGGCCCAGTGTGGTGCCACCATACACCTTTGCTCCCATGCGCACTTTAGCGTCGTGGCATGCAGCAAACGGGCCTCGCACGCAGGCCCCTTCCATAATCTCTACATCATGGCCTATGTAGATAGGGCCTTCCTTTGTGTTGAGGAACGCACCTTCGACACAAGCTCCATCCTCAATGAATATGAGCGACGGATCCCCTATAATCACTGCGTTCCCAGGAAGTGGTTGTGATGTTCGACCTTGAGTGAGGCGTGCAAAGTCGTCCTTTATCACCTGGCCGTTATTTATGAAAATGTCATACGGCGCATGCAGGGCGATAGGAGCGTGCTCTACATACACTTTGTGGCTGTATTGCTTGTTGTCAAATCCGGTTGCATCTCCGTTGTAGGCAATGAGTTCGTTGTCGTGAAACAGAGCCTCGCCGTCGTTCAACTCCAGCACTTGCCTAACAAGTTCTCTTGTGGGCACAATGTGACCCGCAACCATCAGGTTGCTCGACTTGGCCTTGAGTGGGAACTTGGCTTTGAGATGCGCTGCAGTGAGATAACTGTAAGTGTGCTCATCGCCCAGCATGGCTTTCCATTTCTCCTCAATGGTAGTGATGCCCACGCGCAATAGTGCGGTGGGACGGGTATATGTGAGTGGCAGCAGGTGGCGACGCACCTCGTTATCGTCAAAGAGTATGATATTCATAAATAATTGTCCGTTTTCTTAATTCTTTTGCAAAGGTATGATTTATTGGCTGAATATGCCTTGATAATGGGCAAAAAATATTAATTTTGCAGTAATATTTATTGTATTATATATAATAAGGTGTAATGAAGTTTACCGAACAGTATATAAAAGGCGTGTGGATTATCGAGCCCAAGCGTTTTGGCGATGCACGAGGATACTTTAGCGAGGTGTTCAAGCTCGAGGAGTTTCAGCAGCATGTAGGCCCCATCCAGTTTGTCCAGGACAACGAGTCGTTCTCTAGTCGTGGTGTGTTGCGTGGCCTTCACTTCCAGAAAGGGGAGTTTAGCCAGGCAAAGCTGGTGCGTGTGAGCCAGGGCAGGGTGCTCGATGTGGCTGTCGACTTGCGTGGTGACAGTCCCACTTATGGCAAGCACATCGCTGTTGAACTGAGTGCCGACAATGGACTCCAGTTTTTCATTCCCCGTGGGTTTGCCCATGGTTTTGTGGTGCTGAGCGAGGTGGCTCAGTTCCAGTATAAGGTCGATAATGTGTATGCTCCGCACAGCGAGGCTACCCTCAAGTTTGATGATCCCGCCCTGGGCATTGACTGGAAAATAGATGCCAGCGAAATGCTCCTTAGCGAGAAAGACAAGGCAGGAATGCTGTTAAAAGATATTAAACCTTTTTAATAGAGTGTAAATTTACCGAAATCCTGACTTTTTGTGGTTTTTTTGACCAATTGGCAATGGGTTACCAAATCGCATAGTGAAAAAAGTTTGTAACTCATTGAAAAAAGTGATAAAAACATTTGGTTATTAGGAAATTAAAGCGTAACTTTGCACTGTTTTTGTGGCTAAATGCAATTCTATCGTTCGTTAATCAGTTGATTTAATGAATGATAGCGTTGTGTGAGGCCTTGAAATGTGAATATAATTTTATCAATTAATTTATAATTAAAAACTAAAGTAAAACAGAACTAAGATGCCAACAATTCAGCAATTAGTAAGAAAAGGTCGTACTGCGCTTGAAAGCGCCAGCAAATCGCCCGCGTTGGATTCTTGCCCGCAACGTCGCGGTGTGTGCGTTCGTGTTTACACAACCACTCCCAAGAAACCTAATTCAGCGATGCGTAAGGTTGCACGTGTTAGATTGACTAACGGTAAGGAAGTCAACAGTTACATCCCCGGTGAGGGTCACAACTTGCAAGAGCACTCAATCGTAATGGTTCGTGGTGGTCGTGTTAAGGATCTTCCGGGTGTTCGCTACCACATCGTTCGCGGTACTCTCGATACTGCTGGTGTAGCTGGTCGCACACAACGCCGCTCTAAGTACGGCGCTAAGCGTCCCAAGGCTGCTAAGAAGTAATCGCTAATCGCAATTAACGACTTTTCAAATTACTAAAAGAGAAACAAAACAAAATTTAAACTTAGTTTTTGATTTTATTGGATTGAAACAGGTTGAGTAAATGATTGCACTGACAATCGTTGAAGAACAAAGACGAAAACAACCAAGCGGTCAAAAAACTACAATTTAATGTAACAATGAGAAAGGCTAAGCCAAAAAAGAGGATCATCCTTCCCGATCCCGTATTCGGTGACGTACGCGTTTCAAAGTTCGTGAATCACCTCATGTATGATGGTAAAAAGAATACCTCATACCGTATCTTCTACAGCGCACTTGAGTTAGTGGGCAAGAAGATGGCTAATGAAGAAAAAACTCCCCTCGAGATTTGGAAACAAGCTCTCGAGAAGGTTACTCCCCAAGTCGAGGTTAAGTCTCGCCGCATCGGTGGCGCTACTTTCCAGGTGCCTACTGAAATCCGCGCCGATCGCAAGGAGTCAATTTCAATGAAGAATCTCATCATCTTCGCACGCAAGCGTGGTGGCAAGACTATGGCCGACAAGTTGTGTGCTGAAATTATCGATGCTTACAATGAGCAAGGTGGCGCTTACAAGCGTAAAGAGGACATGCACCGCATGGCCGAGGCTAACCGTGCATTCGCTCATTTCAGATTTTAACATTGGATAGGGAAATAGAAATATAATGGCAAAACAAGGACAATTACAGTACACTCGTAACCTAGGCATCATGGCTCACATCGATGCCGGTAAAACTACTACATCTGAGCGTATCCTGTTCTACACTGGACTTACTCACAAGATTGGTGAGGTGCACGATGGTGCAGCCACCATGGACTGGATGGTTCAAGAGCAGGAGCGTGGTATTACAATTACCTCTGCTGCTACAACAGCATTCTGGAACTACAAGGATAACAAGTATAAAATCAACTTGATTGATACTCCGGGACACGTTGACTTTACCGTTGAGGTAGAGCGTTCACTCCGCGTGCTCGATGGCGCTATCGCTACATTCTGTGCAGTG
>JAGHTV010000306.1 GCA_018065165.1 Candidatus Sodaliphilus fimicaballi
TGAGTATCTTGCCGTGGCCAACCTTGAACACCTCCTCGAGGGGGGGTATCTGCACCGGGGTCACGCGGCCCAGGCCGTTCTTGAGGCGCTGTTTCTTTATCTCCTTGAGATTATGGTCACACCCACGACCCTGGCCATTGCTGGTGCGGTTAACATCAAAGTCGTGCATGAGCACAAGGTGTCCGTCCTTGGTCTTTTGCAGGTCAATCTCCACCATGTCCACACCCATGTCGATGCAGTGCTGTATGGCAGGCAACGAGTTTTCGGGGGCATTACGCCAGTCGCCGCGGTGGGCTGCAACTATCACATGCTTGCCCTTAGGGTCGTTGAGAGCCTTGACGATTTTGCCAAACGATCCCGCACTTGCAGCAAGGCAAGTGAGAGCTACGAGTAAGAGTAGGGTGATGCGTTTCATTACAGTTCGTCAAGCATTTTGATGAAGTCGGCGACGCCCTCGGTAGCGGGCTTTGCAATCACAGTCACCCAGCTGGGCACGGTGGCAGGCTTGGGGTCGATATAGAACACCTTTGTACCCTCGCGAGCATACTGCAGCAGCGATGCGGCAGGATAAACCACCAGCGAAGTGCCTATCACTACAACTACATCGGCATTGTTGACCATAGCAGTAGCACGGTCAAAGTTGGGCACGGCTTCGCCAAAGAAGACGATGTGCGGACGCACCTGGTCGCCATAGCTGTCGCGAGTGTCGGGGGTGGTCTCAATGCCCTTGTCGGTGAGTTGGTCGCAAGGCAGCTTGTACTCACGCTCGGGGTGAGTCATAGAGCGCACCTTCATGAGTTCGCCATGCAGGTGGAGCACATTGGTAGAGCCGGCACGCTCGTGCAGGTCGTCCACATTTTGGGTGATGACACGCACATCGTGTTTCTTCTCGAGCTCAGCCAGGGCGATATGGGCCGCGTTGGGCTGGGCTTGGAGCAGCTGAGCGCGACGCTCGTTATAGAACTTGTGTACCAAGGCAGGGTTACGGGCAAAGCCTTCATCGCTAGCCACATCCATCACGGGATAGTTCTCCCACAATCCACCGGCATCGCGAAAAGTAGTGATGCCGCTCTCGGCGCTGATACCCGCGCCACTTGAAATCACAATCTTCATAGATGATATTGTCTATACTAGAAATACTAGAAACTCTAGTCGGTCTAGAATCTCTAGAATTTCTGTAGTTTGTGGGTTAACCTTTGAAGCGTTTTGAGAGTTTGTCGATCATGTCGCGGGTCATGGCGTCGAGGTCGTACTCGGGCTTCCAACCCCACTCCATGCGTGCGCAGGTGTCGTCGAGTGTGTTGGGCCATGAGTCGGCATTGCCCTGACGCAACGCATCCACCTGATACTCCATCTCTAATGTAGGGATGTACTT
>JAGHTV010000116.1 GCA_018065165.1 Candidatus Sodaliphilus fimicaballi
GTATTATGTGTTTTAAAATCTGAAACCGGCCGATGCCGTAGCATCGCCTATTTGGTTATATAACCAGTATGATTTGCTCCACGAGGTGTATCCATTGAAACTAGCGTGGAAACCATAGAAAAAGTTTCCACAGTTGCGTACTAAAGCCATGCGAGCTCTTATGTTTAGGGCAAGGCGGTTATTTATTCCGTCAATTGTATCAACCGACCCATGCTTTAATCCTAATGAAGGCACTGCCATTACGTTGAATACCCAGTTGTGATGGAACACCCAGTTGTAAGCATAGCCAACATTTATTGCATAGTCATAGTAATGCATCCTAAACGTGCGATCGGGCCAAGGATTGATATCCTTTAATTCCTCGGGAATCTTTGACATATCCATGTCTAGTTTTTGGTTAGAATACTGTAGTCCTAAGATAAAGGAACCTGCACTACGTTTTTGAATTTTCGAGAAACAGTATGCTGCCGCATGGGCATATTTCTTATTGTTAAAGAAATAGAATAAGTCTACACCAAGTGTCTTTGATGTTAGACCGTCGTATTTCAGATTAATTATTTTACCATCATTATAATTGCCAAACTTATTTATGCGTGACATGCCTGTGTTCTTATTGTAATATATTTCGGCAAACAGTCGACTGCAAGTGAAGTTTATGCGGGTACGACGGTGATCAATGATTTTGCCCGAAAGCAAATTGTCAATGTCGGGGGTATACTCAAATCCTACTGCCATAAACGAAATGCGAAATCCTGCACTAGTGCGAGGCTCACTATTGACAAATAATGAAAATTTATCGTCGTGAGCATTAACATGGTACATATCCCATTTAGAATTCACCTTAAGCATTACCTTCCACTTCTTGGGAATTGAATAAACATAGGCGGTATCGTAACTATTAAATGTACGATCGCCCCAACGATAAACATTGAAGCAAAAGTCAACAAACTTGGGACACTGCAATGTAGTATCCATTACATCAAAGCGATTCTTGATGAGTTGTTTTACCCATCCTTCTTTAATGTGTGTTCGCTGTATGATATGTTCGGGCAGGGTGTCTTGTATATATTCATGTACTTTATAAGCAATGGAGTCAATCTTCTCACTAGCATGTAATGGGATGATTGACAATAATGAAAATATTGATATGATAACAATTTTCAGTTTCATTGCTGTGTGTTAGCTACATTCCTTGTCGTGTCAGTAACTGTTGAATCATTGCTCAAGTTAAGATTGAGTTTCTTTTTGCGTAAGAAATCAAAAGGACGCTCAAAGTCATGTTTCCACACCAGGCCAACGCCCTGGGTAGTAAGAGCGTTACGCACATAGTAATTCTGGTCGTTGAAGTGGTTATATGCCTTGAGTCGTAGTGAACCATTTGAGTTGAGCAAGTACTCAATGTCAAAGTCTCCTATAAAATTGCTATTACGAGTGTTATATGTATTGTCGCGATAACCAAAGTTACCGTTAAACAACAAGCGGTTGTTGAGCAATTGACTCGACAAAGCCAGGTCTACTTCCATGTCGCTAAAGTCGCCACGGTCGGTTCTGAAATTAGGTGATATGCTCCAGTTGTCACTCATCTTGCCCAGGATATTTGATAATTGAGACGAGATGGTAGATGATGCAATAGATGTCAACTCGTTATTATTCTTTGTGTTGCCCATGTATTCAGGTGTGTAGAAACGGTTAAGAGCAAGCAGATAGATGATTTGCCTGTTCATCATATCATCGGTGCTGATAATACTCTTAATCTTTCTATATGCATCGGTTGTCAGAGTAGGGAATTCCAGGTCAAACGAGATGTCGGGCTGACTCATAATGCCTTTTGCTTTAAGGATGGCATGCACGGGAACATTAGTACGATTGATCTCTTTGTCATTGGCAAATGACTCGTCAAGGTCTTTAATGTTTGCGTTGAGAGAGTATACCGCTTCAATGTCGAGCATAGCTGCATAGGGATCGCCCTGGAAACTAATGCTGCTACCATTCCTGATTGTAAAGTCTTTTATGATGATGTCTTGCAATGTAAAGTTGTAGTTTCCTTTTTCAAGAGTGTATTTACCAAACATTGTCATCTCATCATTGTTGTTATATGTAAGTCGCATGTTGCCACGACCTGTTGCTTTGATTTGGTCTCCACCAACGGGATCCATAATGAGAATGAGTTGGGCATCGGGGGTAATATCACCTTGCAAGTCAATAGTGTATTCGGTTGGAATGCTTTCCTCTTGAGTCTGTGCTTTGGCTGTCAACTGCTTGACAATGTCGGGTATAGTGTCAATTTCCACAACTGTATCAAGTGGAATAGCGGGTTTGTTGCGATCGCGGAATGTGATGAAGTTATATTCGTTTGCCTCCTCACTATCACTTAATACAAATGTAAATTTACTGTTGGGAGCCGATTGCATATTCACTTTAATGTCAACTCGTCCTGGTTCGCCTGTTACAAATGCTGAACCATTGCCATAGATTTGACCATACCACACTGGGTTAATATCGGCATTGGTGTCATAGCACAGTAGGTTGCGAGCATTGGTGATTGAGAAATTGAATACAGGACGATGGAAACTCTCATGGCGTAGCCATCCGCTCATCTTTGCCTCGTGGCCATCGCGGTCGTGAATGCGAACATCGTCAAATGTGATGAGGTCGGGCTTCATGTGTACCGAATCGCCCTTGCATGTGTAATACACATTTGTGTAGTCAAGTTTGAACCTTAAACTATCGGCTTTTATGTCACCATATAAGTTGATTGTCTTGAAATTGCCAAACAACACTGCTCGTCCCGAAACTGCACCCGAGACATCGCTTGTAAATGCTTGCATATAGGGTTTTAGGAATGATGGATTGGCATGGTCGGCGTCAAATGTAAGATGCAGTGAGTCGTCGGCCACAAAGATTGCACCATTGATGAGAGAGTGACGCCCGTTGTCCTGTGCAAGGTCGGCGTTGAGTTCAACGGCTTTTTCATCATTTAGCCATCGGCTCTTAATGTCGGCATCACCCATGAGTGCATTGTTGTAGCTCAGTCCGTCAACATGTAATACAGGCGTGTAGATGCGAGGAGCCTTGGTAAACACATCGCTTGCATAGAATTTTCCTGTTGCCTGACCGCCAAAGCTTACATGGTTAATGTTCAGTGTCTCAAATATATAGTCAAGACTTATATCGTTCAACTCGAGACAAACTTCAGAAGAAGGATCTTTAGATATTTCGCCGTTTATCTTTATATATTGCTTATCACTGAAGCCCGACATGTGGTCAATGTTGATAACTCCATTGTTGTAACTAACCTTTGCCGGATTTACTTGCCATGGCTTGTCGTTAAATACAAGTTGTGTTGGGTTTACATCAACAGTGGCATTAATGCTGCCGTCGTCGTTTCGCATCAGTAATGCTGACAGGTTGATGTCACCATGGAAATCATGATCACGCATTACCCGCCAGCCCAGGTTTGTGTCCAAGCGGTCGTTAATGCCGCTTGCATTTAGTGTTATAGCAATCTTGCCCTTCTTTGATGGCATCAATGTGTGAGCAAGCATAGTAACATTGCCGGTTTTACTGTCAAGTTTTGCTTGTATGTCTGAACCCTCTATGATATTCTTGCCATTGAGCAAATAGGGTGCATTCACATTAAGTTCAAAGCTGTTGTTGCTCTCGTTGATATAGCCATTTAATGTGGTCTTGTAAATTGGTTTTACGGGTAGTTTCACTACCGAGTTAAGAGCGTCAAGATTGTCAATTGTAAAGTTGAAATCAAGGTCATTTTTCTTTCCTGTGCGATTCTGCATCGATGCATATTTACCAAAGAATCCCGGGAAAGCTGTTGAGAGCATTCCCTTAATACTAGGAACTAAAGTTGTGAAATCATAAGAACCCGTAATCTTGCCGTTTACAAAATCACTACTAAGGGTGATGTTTTGCGGATATTGGTTGTTATTGGCAATGAGTAGAATTTGGTCAAGATGTACTTTGCGTTGCTGTGCGTCGCTATAGTCAACATTTTTGAGTTCAATGTCGCCTGTCACATTGCTGGGTGAGTTGCCTGTGAAGTTGGCATCAAGGTCAAACGAGACAATGCCATTGGGTACATTCTTGATTCCTAGTCGGGCCAGATTTACATTGTTGATGTTAGCCTTTACATCAAATGCCGATTCAACGCCAGCAAGTGTAGCATCTCCATTAAGGTTGATAACACCTGCAGCATCGTTTATTGCCAGAGTGCCATTTACATTGTTATGATTGTTCTTGAAATTAGCAGTGATGTTATGATATCTATTGCCATTGAGGTCAATGTAGTCAATAAAGCCATCAATGCTAGCGCTTGCCAATTTTCCTCCGCCTATGCTAGCATCAGCGTCAACATTGAGTGCAACATCGCCTAAAACTTTTGTTTGAGCCAGTAATTCTCCTACTTTGAATTGTTTGGTCATTAAGTGGCCGGCAAAGTTTTGACCAGCACCGTTGTTATTGAATATACCGTCAATGTTTAATGTACCAAGTGATGTGGCTATACCGCCATCAAAATCAAGCTTGCTTTTATTGCCTGCAACAGATCCGTCAATACTTATATTGCCACAACGGCTGATTATTCCTCTCACTTGAGGTGACAGATTGGCAAAATGCGATATAACACGCTCAATTTCTTCGGCACGAGCGTGTAACAGGATATGGGGAACATTAAACGACAAGTTGGCTACGCTATCGAGGTTATATATTTGACCTGCAGCGTTAAGCATTACTTGTTCATTATCTGTTTGAAGTGACAAAGTGGGTATATTGATGTTTTTGGCATTACCACGAGCTACAGCTGTGAAGTTGATAACTTGATCATAGTCTTTCAGCTTAGGAACAAAAGCTCCTAAATCCTTAAGATTTACATAACTGTTGGTAATGGTAAGTTCGTGATTTGCCTGTTTTATGTCATTACCCATTGTTTTGAGTGACGCATAATTCAATTCGATGTCACCAAGTGACAACATTGAGTTAGGCAACTCGATTCTTATACCGGTTGCCGTAGTTTTATTGTCATTGATTGTAACTGTTGTTGCAAGGTCTTTTAGTACAAATCCACTCTGTTCTTTAAGTGACAGACGCTTTAAGTCAATGATAAAGTCGTTGTTCTTCAAGCGGGGAAGTGTAACATCGGCTTTAACATCGGTTATATGTAGATGATTAGGGTCAAACTGGTTTGCCTTGCGTGGTGCATCTAGCAAGTCATAACTTATGTCACACTTGCGAAGCACAACATTAAACACTTTAACATCAAATGGTTTCGGTGGTTTGTTGTCTTTGGGCTTAAATGCGTCAATAATAAATTGCAGATTTGTAGGACTGTCCTTATCAGGCTTGATGATGCGTCCGTGTAAGCCTATTATTTCGCCATAGGTGAATACCAGTTGTCTGTGAGCAATAAGGTTATATAGGCTGATACCAGCTCCCAGCTTGTCAATGTTGATAAGTGAGTCTCCTTGTTGGTCGGGAATTGACACGTTGTGCAGCAGCAATTCATTAAATGGCATAAATGATACCTCGCCAATGGTAACATTAGTCTTGAGGTAGTCGCTAAGTGCTTTCTCGCCTTGCTGTTTCAACTTGTTTTGAACTGCAGGAATTGATAGTGCAATGTATAGGGCAGCAAATAGCGTAACCCCTGCAACAAGCAGAGTCACGATAGCTGTCCTTAATGCATTGTAAATATGTTTTGCAGTTTTTTTCATTTACGATATCAACAACTATGAATTATAAGGGAAGTGATTCACACTCTTTCAACCATGCCTTGCTCGATGCATCGCTGGGCATACGCCAGTCTCCCCGAGGTGAGAGTGAGATGTTACCCACCTTTGGACCATCGGGCGAACAAGAACGTTTAAATTGTTGATTGAAGAATCGGCGGCTGAAGGTGGTTAGCCATTTCTTTATAGTTTCGTTGTCATAAATGCCATTGAATGCTTCTCGTGCAATGAAATATATCTTTGCTGGACCAAACCCGTGACGAAGCATATTGTACAAGAAGAAGTCATGCAACTCGTAGGGACCAACCAGGTCTTCGGTCTTTTGGGCAATTTCTCCCTTGTCGTCGGCTTTGGTCAACTCGGGACTAATTGGCGTTGCGAGCACATCAAGTAGAGTCTCATGTATAATCATACCGGTGGGGTTTGATGTGTTGATTGTAGCTGCAAACCACATTACCAGATGCTTGGCTAGCGTCTTGGGAATACTGCAGTTTACATTGTACATCGACATGTGGTCACCATTGTAGGTTGCCCAGCCTAAGGCAAGTTCCGACAAGTCACCAGTACCAAGTACCAGTGCATTTACCTTGTTGGAATAGTCCATGAGAATCTGTGTACGCTCACGAGCTTGGCTGTTTTCGTATGTTACATCCTGTAAATCGGGATCGTGCTCAATATCGGCAAAGTGCTGCATTACTGCAGGAGCGATGCTGATTTCTTTTACTGTAACGCCCAGCGCATTCATCAGTTGCACGGCATTGTTATGAGTGCGTCCTGTTGTTCCAAAGCCGGGCATTGTGATGCCATAGATGTTTTTGCGGTCAAGCCCCATCTTGTCAAATGCTCTTACTGCAATCATCAGGGCTAGGGTAGAATCAAGTCCGCCAGAGATTCCCACAACAATTGACTTGATGTGAGTGAAATCCAAGCGACGCATCAGACCCTGTGTCTGGATGTTTACGATCTCCTCACAGCGGGAGTCAAGTCGAGATGTTTCTGATGGTGTGAACGGAGCCTTGCGTATTTTACGTTTTAATTTCTCCTCTTCATAGTCAAGACTTGTTGTCTCAAGCTTAACAAACTTGTAATCTCTTGCATGTTGTAACATGCTGTCGGTGAAGCTACCGTTGAGGCGACGTTCATTGTCAAGTGCTTCAAGATCTATGTCGGCAACTGAAAGTTGAGGACTTGTCGAGAATCTTTCTCCTTCTTTCAAGATACTGCCATTTTCGGCAATGATGGCGTTACCAGCAAAAACAAGGTCGGTTGTAGATTCACCATATCCAGCCGATGAGTATACATAAGCTGCAATGCAATGGTCGCTCTGGTGCTTAATTAAATTTACTAGATAAGTGTGCTTGCCTACAACCTCATTGCTAGCTGAGAGGTTAACTATGACATTAGCCCCATTAATTGCTGCCAGTGAACTGGGGGGGATGGGAACCCACAGGTCTTCGCATATTTCAATCGCAATTTTCATGCGACCGGCTTCAAAGATTTGATCTGTTCCAAAAGGGACACTCTTGCCGTTAATCATAACCTCACTAATGTGGCCACGAGTCATGTTGTCACTTGTAAACCATCTCTTC
>JAGHTV010000078.1 GCA_018065165.1 Candidatus Sodaliphilus fimicaballi
GCTAGGCATAGAGCTCGTCGTGCGACGCGCGAGTGTAGTGCTTGGCTGCCAGTGCCGCTGCTATTGCGCTCACTATCACGCCCAGCAGGGTGGTGAGTGTCACGACAGTCACTACATCGTGTGGTGCCAGACATGTGACGAGGGCGTGGTAAAATGGGTCGTGCGACGCCGCCAGTCCTCTCCATGTCATTATTACCACTCCTCCTGCCAGCACGCCTGCTACCAGTCCCATGATGGCTCCACGTAGCATATAGGGCCGCACGATGAACCATGTGTTGGCTCCCACAAGCGTCATAGTGTGAATGTGGAAGCGCTGCGAGTAGGTTTGCAGTCGCACTAGACTGGTAATGAGCACTATTGCAATAATCAGCAGCAACGCTGCACTCACGGCTATCACTGTGAGCAAGTGTTGCGCATTGTTCATGATGTTGTCCACTTGGCGGGTGCTTGTGGCCACATCAATCACGCCGGGCATTTGCTCCAACCCTTGCTTTATTGACACTAGGCTGTCGTTGCTTGACCATTGCGTCTTTACATTGACCTCAATGGAAGCGTTAAGCGGATTCTCGCCCAGTATCACCACCAGGTCTTCGCCAGTCTCGTCCTTCCACTGTTGCAGTGCCTCACTGCGAGTTACCACATGAGTATGAGCCGCAAATGGCATGGCAGCGATGAGAGAATTGAGGCTGTCGAGCTGGTCGGGCATCACATTGTTTGCAATGCTCAGGTTCAGGCCGGCGCTCTCTTGCACCTGCCTGGTGAGTTTAGAAGCCACCAGTGTAGTTGCAGCCATGGCTGTGACGAGTAGCAACACTAGTGCCATGCACATTGCTGTGGTGACGGTGGCTCCAATGGGCCATAATGTTGAGTGTTTGCCTCGTGCCATGTGATTGTGTCAATTACCCTAACTTTTGCTTGCGAGTTGTGCGGTTAAGCGCATAGTACGCAATTTCGGTGCAAAGTTACAACCTCAAAAAGCGTTTGTCAACCTTTTTGCTGATTTTTTTGTAATAAAGGGCCATTTGGTGATGAAGTAATCTCGATTCTATAGCAAAAAGGTCATTGTACCCGTAGCGTCAGCTGCGGGTACCTATATTAAATGAAAACTGTGAATTACCTATTAGAATTTCTTGCGGCCTCGCAGGTAGTAGTCCACGATAATGTTGCAACGGCACTCGGGCATCTCCTTGAGCAGGTTGCGTGTGGGGTGCTGTGTGTAGTTGCGACGCATAGTGCGGAAGTCGTTGTGTGCCTTGAGTATAGCCTTGGCATCGGCCCAGTGTAATGTCGCCACAGCCTTGCCCCAAGCCAGCGTGTCGAGCAAGCGACGCACTAGCAGGGTGTGTTTTGCGTCTTTCTCGGGCAGATTCTTGTGCAGCAGTACCAGGTTGTTGCGGAAGTTGAGATAAGTCTTTTGAGGATTGCCATAGGCGAGACTCGCTCCGCCCAGGTGATATACTGCACTCTTGGGCATCATCTTAACCTCGTGACCACTCAATATGATGCGCCAGCACAGATCTATCTCCTCCATGTGGGCAAAGAAGTCCTTGTCGAGTCCGCCCACCTGCTTATAGAGGGCCGTACGCACCAGCAGACACGCGCCACTGGCCCACACGATGCTGGGGGTGATGTCGTCATACTGGCCATTATCGTCCTCAACGGCGTCGAAGATGCGTCCGCGGCAGTAGGGATATCCGTGACAGTCAATATAGCCACCTGCGGCGCCGGCGTAGTCAAAGGTGTCCTTGCCCTCAACGCCGTCGTGCAGCAACTTAGGTTGCAGAGCACCCACCTCAGGGTGTGCCTCCATGTATTCCAGCATAGGGTCGAGCCAGCCAGCAGGAGTGCGCACATCACTGTTGAGCAGCACGGTGTACTCGTTATCGGTAACGGCAATCGCACGATTGTAACCCTCGGCAAAACCGTAGTTCTCGTCAAGTTTGATCACCTTCACGGTGGGGAACTCCTCGCTGAGCACCTTGAGACTCTCATCGGTACTGCCATTGTCGGCAACCACCACCTCGGCAATGTCAGGGTTAGTATTCTCAACCACAGTAGTCAGGTAGCGACGCAGCAGCGCCGCACCGTTCCAGTTTAATATGATGACTGCTACTTTCTTCATTATCTATTAAAAATTCTCTCGAAAATTCGATATATCGATTCTTCGATTTGACCGTTATACTATAGTGGCGTCGACGGTAAAGTCGTCGTTGACTTTGTCACGAGGCCCACGAGTCGCACTTGTTGCTGGGGGTTGTCGGGGTCGTTTGTGATTATGGTGAGTGTGGTGTTGAGCAAGCCGCTCTCTAGTTTGTCGGGGTCGACCTGCAGGTCTATACCCGATGATTTCCCTTTCTTGATGCACGATGCTGGAGCATGCAATATGGTCACAGCCTTGTCGGGGCACCACACGCGACGCACCAGCAAGTCGCTCTTGCCTGTATTCTTAAGGAACTCATTACCTACAACCATTATCTTGACAACTCCAGGGGTGAGGCGGTCGAAGTCGAGTACATCCATCCCAAACTTGGCAACAGGGGCCTGTTCGCGTTGCTTGGGGGTGAGGCGGCTCATATCCTCGAGCACTCTAGCCATCACATTTACACGTGCGATGCCTGAAATGGCTGTAGGCGAATTGTGCAACGCCTCGGTTATCACCAGCAGGGTGTCGACATTGAGTCCCCACAACGGAGCCTGACGCGTATCGTAATGCACCACAACGGCAGCAGCCGAGCCGGGTGCAACGGTATCGGGCACCACGGTGAGCGACACATGGGGGTTGTTACCCTCGATGGATGCCACAAGTGTGTCGGGCGACGAGTTGTAGGCATTGATGTAGGCATTGCGCGTGTCGCCACGATAGAGTTCGCCCAGAGGCACATTGGCCACCTCAAGTCGCAAGTTGCCAGCCGCTATGGGATAGCGATGGTCAACAGTCTCGGGGGCGGCAACCACCTTGCCCCTGATGGTGAGGCGTGAGCGGCGGGGAGTGCCATTGGTATACACAAATACATCCTTCTCAAACTCTCCTGGACGGCCCATAGGGTTATAGATGACGGTGACCACAGCGGTGTCGCCGGGTTCAATAGCACCATGGGTGTAATCGCTAGCCGTGCAGCCACAGGTGGGTTGCACACGAGTGATGACCAACGCCGAGTCGCCAGCGTTTACCAGCCGCATAGTGCATGTGGCTTTACCATCGACCTCGTGAATGGTGCCGAAGTCATATTCGTGCTCGAGCCAGCTAACCTCGGCCTGGCTCCACGCAAGCAGCGTGTAGCACAATGCAGCAACCAGTGTGACTATAGCTCGATTCATACCCTTTTACTTTGACTTGGCGGGGGTTACAGTGCCCTCAATAATGAGAGTGGTGCGAGCCTCCTTGCCATTGGTCTTTACCTTTACTGTCTTGCGGAAAGCACCTGGACGGCCCAGAGGGCTGTAAGTGACTTTGATTTTTCCCTTCTTGCCAGGCTTGATAGGCTTGGTGGTGTACTCAGGGCGAGTGCAACCGCACGACGCAGTAGCCTCAACTATGATGAGAGGCTTGTCGCCGGTATTGGTAAACTCAAATGTGTGCGACACCGGCCCCTTGTCTTCCTTAATCACGCCAAAGTCGTGACTGCGGTTGCTGAAGGTTGCCTGTGCAAAGCCGTCGGCCCACATCAATGATGTAGCCATCACACTGAGCAAGAGGACAAAAAATAAGCGTTTCATTATTTTTTAAGTTTGAATTGCTGTAATTACTTCTTGTACTTAGCAATCTTGTTGATAACCAATGGGATTTGTGTATTGTCGAGACGACCGTGGAACTGCTCGGCACCCACACCTATTGCAAACACAGGCACGTGACCGCCAGAGTGCGAACCGCTTGCCCACGACACACCAGCGCTCTTATTGAGCAGGTCGCGAGCCTTAGATGCCAGAGCCGAGTTCACGCTGTACCAGTTCTCCTCCTTAGCGTCACCGTTAAATGCATTCTGGTAAGCCTCAAACAAGGCAATCTCGTCGCGCCATGCCACGGGAACCTCGGTAAACAGGCCGTAGCTCTCACTGAGCACATTCTTGATGTCTTCCCATGTCTTACGCATGCGGTTCTTCTTGAGTATGGTCAGTTTCTCGGTAACAGCATCGGTACTGCAAGTTTGGTACTGCAGGCGTTCCATATTGAGGTAGTAATGACCATTGCCGGGAACCATACCGCCAGTCTCGTGGTCGGCAGTCACGACGATAAGCGTCTCCTTGGGGTGTTTCTTATAGAAGTCAAGAGCGAGCTTGATGGCGTTGTCAAAGTCTATAGTCTCCTTGATAACGGTTGCAGCATCGCGACCATGGCAAGCGTGGTCAATAGCACCACCTTCAACCATAAAGAAGAAACCATTCTTGTTGTTCTTCATGAGGGTATTAAGACCTATTTCAAAGATTTGAGGCAGCGTAAGATCACCATCCTCGCGGTCGATTGCATAGGGGATGTCACGCTTGCGGTCCTTGCGCTGAACCATGATGAGTTTGTCGGCATTTTTCCATTTCGCCTTACCATCTTCATAGCCATAAGCATAGGTATAACCGTTATCGGCACATATCTGGTGCAGGTCAGTACCATCGTCACCATTGGGGCGACGGAAGTCAGAACCAGCAAAGTATTCATAGCCCGAAGCAGCCAGTTCACGACCGATGGCGTTATGTGCACCACGGTTGGCCTGATGAGTATAGAACGCACCCGGAGTGGCATCGTCAATGTTTACTGTGGTACATATGCCCACCTTCTTGCCACTGGCCTTAGCCCAAGCAGCAATGCTCTGCACCGCAACAGTGTCGGTGCTCACGCCCAGCATGCTATTCTTAGTCTTATTAGCGGTTGCCAGAGCAGTACCAGCAGCTGCCGAGTCGGTAACATCACTGTCGGCCGAGTATGAGGTGGCAAATGTCGCATAAGGCAGATCGGCAAACGCAAGGTGCTCGATACCGATTTTGCCATTGAGCGAAGCCAGATACAATTCAGTGCAATTAATCTGATTAAAGCCCATACCATCGCCGATGAAATAGAATACATATTTAGGCTGCTGTGCCATTACCGACAGAGCACAAACCAAACTTAGAGTTAAAATAGCGAATGTCTTTTTCATAACTATAAATATTTCGTGTGTCAATTAACACACAAAGTTAACTAATAGTTTCCACTTTTCAAAAAAAAATTGCCCCGCGCACATTATTTACGCGAGGCAAGTATCACTTCTTGTATTTGGCAATGTTGTTGATTATCTTAGGAATCTGAGTGTTGTCGAGACGACCGTGGAACTGCTCGGCACCCACACCTATCGCAAACACAGGGACATGACTACCCGAGTGCGAACGGCTTGCCCACGACACGCCTGCACTCTTGTTGAGCAGGTCACGAGCCATAGATGCCAAGGCCGAGTTTACGCTATACAAGTTCTCCTCCTTGGCGTCGCCGTTGAAGGCTGCCTGATATGCCTCAAACAAGGCAATCTCGTCGCGCCATGCCACTGGAACCTCGGTAAACAGACCAAAACTCTCGCTAAGCACATTCTTGATGTCTTCCCAAGTCTTGCGCATGCGGTTCTTCTTGAGGATTGCAAGCTTCTCGGTAACAGCATCGGTACTACAAGTTTGGTACTGCAGACGCTCCATATTGAGGTAGTAGTGACCATTGCCGGGAACCATGCCGCCTGTCTCACGATCGGCAGTAACGACGATAAGCGTCTCCTTGGGGTGCTTTTTGTAGAAGTCAAGCGCCACCTTTACGGCGTTGTCCAGGTCTAGAATCTCATTGATTGCAGCTTTAGCATCACGACCATGGCCAGCACGGTCGATAGAGCCCGCCTCCACCATAAGGAAGAAACCGTTCTTGTTGTTCTTCATCAGTGTATTGATGCCCACCTCAACGATTTGTGGCAGGGTCAGGTCCTTCACGCTACGATCAATTGCATAGGGGATGTCGCGGTCACAGTCCTTGCTCTGCACCATGATGAGCTTCTTGGCATCCTTCAGTTTTGCCATTGCATCGGCATATCCATAGGCATAAGTGTAACCATTGTCGGCACATATCTGGTGCAAGTCGGTACCATCGTCACCCTTAGGCTGGCAAAAGTCACCGCCACCAAAGTAGTCATAGCCCGATGCTGCCAGCTCGCGGCCTATCGCATTCATCGATCCACGATTGGCCTGGTGGGCATAGAATGCAGCGGGAGTGGCACCGTCAATGTTTACCGTGCTACACACGCCCACCTTCTTGCCGCTTGCCTTGGCCCAGGCAGCAACGCTCTGCACCGCAACAGTGTCGGCCGTCACGCCCAGCATGTCATTCTTGGTCTTGTGCCCAGTAGCCAGAGCAGTACCAGCAGCAGCCGAGTCGGTAACATCACTGTCGGCCGAGTATGAGGTGGCAAATGTCGCATAAGGCAGGTCGGCAAAGGCAAGGTGTTCAATGCCAATTTTTCCATTAAGCGAAGCCAGATAAAGTTCAGTACAATTAATCTGGTTAAGGCCCATGCCATCGCCGATGAAGTAGAACACATATTTAGGCTGTTGTGCCATTGCAGCGATAGAGCAGAGCACGCATAAAGCAATAAGAGAAATTGTTTTTTTCATAGTCTTTGGATTTGATCAATACGCAAAGGTAGTAATTTTTCACGGAACCCAATCCCTTTTACCATTAATTATATAGAACACAAAAAGAAAAGGTCAACTTTTCAGTTGACCTCTCTTTGGTTGTCCTACCCGGATTCGAACCAGGAAATGCGGCACCAAAAACCGTTGTGTTACCGTTACACTATAGGACAATCCTACGTCATCTTGAAGGATTGCTCCCTCGAAATGCGGTGCAAAGTTAAGCATTTTTGCTCAATTGACAATACCTTAAGCAATTTTTTTTCACTTTTCCCCCATTTTTTTGATTTTTGCCCTTACCCAAACCATAAAATCGGCCCTCAATCTACCCTAACTACTCGACCTCGTTGCAATAAAAAAACCGCCCACTCCACTATGGGAGCAGGCGGTTGATATCACTTTATGCCAGAGACTAAGCTGGCGATTAAGCTATATCGAGGTATTACCAGCCGGGGTTCTGACC
>JAGHTV010000092.1 GCA_018065165.1 Candidatus Sodaliphilus fimicaballi
TATCAAGCATGTAACCAAACAAATCGACAACTATTTTAGCTGCCGATTTGTTTTTTTAGATATAAATATGTTGTTTCGTTATCCCGAACTCGCGTTATTAACAAAAAGAGGCTGAAAGCCGACACGCACAAAGCTATGCTTTGGGCACATAACCCCCACCGAAAGGGTTCTGCGTGTCGGCTTCCAGCCTAACATCCACATTGTTTCTCTCTGCGCAAGATAGTGATAGTGTCATATTGGTGTATAGTTGCTAGGGGGAGAGCAAAAAGTTAAAAATCTAAATTGTATTATATTTTTTTTGCCAGTTTGCCATATTATACGTATCTTTGAAAAGAATTTTTCAGGAACGCAAATAGATTTACCATGTACGATATAATATTATTAAACTTGAAATCAGCTTATTACGGAGTCCTTGTTGGGGTCTTCGTGCAGTTTTTTGTGCGTTTGTTAAGACGATCAAACAAGGAGAAATCTCGTAATGGCCGATTTGTCTTGAAACTGGCTGCATTCACATTCCTGTGGTTGTCGCTTAAGAATATCTTGCGCTTCTCAATGGATATGTACGACCTGTACGATGGTTCCCTGGGTCAGGGTGCTTGTCACGGTATAGGTCACCTACTCGAGATGGCAGTGATACCTTTCATGGGGGTGACGCTGCGTGCTCTTGCTAGCCTCAAGGCGATACATATTAAGGAACTGATTGTCAGTCAGACTCCTGTCATGTTGTGTACGTTACTGTTCCTGATTACCCGAAATTTGCTGTTTGAAAAGATATGCCTTTTCTTTGTCCTAGGTTATGCCGTTGTGACTATCATCACAGTCCCCATGCTCGTGCGACAATATCAAAAGGTGCTCAACGATACCTATGCCAACACCTCGGAACGTGGTGTCACATGGGTGCTTCACCTCATGTACACACTCATTGCCATTTTGGTTGTATGGGCCCTGTCGGCATTTGCTAAACCGTCACTTCTCTCTGAGACTCTTTACTATATGGTAAGTCTCATTTTGTGGGTTATCTTTGCTTACAAGATTTATCGCCAGAATTTTAACATTGACTACATGCATTTGTCTGACGAAGAAGACGAGGCCATTGATGAAGAAGACGTTGTCGTTGCTCCCGTTCCTGCCGATGGTGTTGCAATTTCCACAACCAACCGTTTTGACATTGCTGTTGACAACACGGTACCTCTCAAGGCTTGGCAAGAAGCTGCGTTTGGCGAGTCTATTGAGAAGTTCTGTACCCAAGTGGAGAATTTCTCTAATACCGACTTGAGTATCGTTGATGTGGCTCGTGGTGTAGGCTCTAACCGCACCTATGTGTCACGTTGGTGTCGCGAGAATGGAACCGACTTCAGTTCTTACATCATCAACATTCGCCTTGATTATGCCGACCAGTTGCTCGAGAAGACCAACTACAGCATTGCCGACATAGTAGTGATGTCAGGTTTCAGCAACAGTCGTCACTTCCGCACCGTATTCTTTGCTCGTCACAATTGTACACCCACCGAGTACCGCCAGAGTTTTGCTCAGGGCACCGAGGGTAGCGAGCCACAACAATAATAATCCACAATTTTATTTGGCATACAGCGAGAAAATTTGTAAATTTGTGAGTTAAACAACTCATTGAATTATGAAATTTACAAAATCAATTCTTGCTGCAGTCGTTGCTGCGCTCAGTATAACTGCAGCAGCCGAGGTTCTTCCCGCTC
>JAGHTV010000367.1 GCA_018065165.1 Candidatus Sodaliphilus fimicaballi
CAACAATTATCCCGATGTACTTATCATTGCTGATGCAAAGCGTGGCGACATAGGCAACACAAGCAAAATGTATGCTCGCAGTTTCTTTGAGACACTTGATGTAGATGCGATTACCGTAGCACCTTACATGGGCGAAGACAGCGTAACCCCCTTCTTGGGTTACGATGGCAAGTGGGTTATTTGCCTCGGACTAACTTCAAATAAAGGTTCTAAGGATTTCCAACTCCTGCAAGACGCTAATGGCACTCCTCTTTACAAGAAAGTCTTAGCAACCGTAAGCAGTTGGGGAACAGACGAAAACATGATGTTCGTTGTGGGAGCAACTCAAGGCGAATTGTTTAAAGAAGTACGCCAAGTAGTACCTAGTCATTTCCTGTTGGGTCCTGGTGTGGGAGCTCAAGGTGGTAGTCTAGCCGAAGTGGCAAAGTATGGTATGACTGACAAGTGTGGCCTTATTGTGAACTCGTCTCGTGGCATTATTCATGCGTCAAATGGCGAAGATTTTGCTCAAGTTGCTCAAGCCAAAGCTGCTCAGTTAAACGAGGAAATGGCAACAATTCTTGAGAATTATGGATTTTTTTCTTGAATTAATTTATTAATTCAGTAAGAATTATTAATTTTGTGCCAATAAACAAATTCATTTGTTTGAAACCCGTAAATTTGAACTAAATTAAAATAAACTAAAAACAAAATGACAAACATTAAAGATTTCAACTTCGCTGGTGTTAAGGCGATTGTACGCGTTGACTTCAATGTACCCCTGAACGAGAATGGTCAAATCACTGACGACACTCGTATTCGTGGTGCTGTTCCTACTCTGAAGAAAATTCTTGCTGATGGTGGTGCACTTATCGTTATGTCTCACATGGGCAAGCCCAAAGGTAAAGTTAATCCCAAACTTTCTCTTGGCCAAATCAAGGACGCTGTAGCTGCTGCTCTCGACGCTCCCGTTAAGTTTGCTGAGGATTGTGGTAAGGCTGCAGATGCTGCTGCTGAACTCAAGGCAGGTGAAGTTCTCTTACTTGAGAACCTCCGTTTCTATCCTGAAGAAGAAGGCAAGCCTGTAGGTATTGACAAGGAAGATCCCGCTTATGCCGACGCTAAGAAGGAGATGAAGGCTCGTCAAACCGAGTTTGCTAAGACTCTCGCTAGCTATGCTGATGTATATGTAAACGATGCATTTGGTACAGCTCACCGTCGTCACGCTTCTACAGCAGTTATCGCTGATTTCTTTGATGCTGATCACAAGATGCTCGGTTTCCTCATGGAGAAGGAAGTCGTAGCTATCGACAACGTTCTTAAGAACGCTCAACATCCCTTTACTGCAATCATTGGTGGTAGCAAGGTAAGCTCTAAGCTCGCTGTTATCAAGAACCTTCTCGACAAGGTTGATAACCTCATCATCGGTGGTGGTATGGGCTTTACATTTATCAAGGCTCAAGGTGGTCACATTGGTATGTCACTCCACGAGGACGACTTGATGCCCGAAGCTCTTAACGTAATGGCTGCTGCAAAGGAAAAGGGTGTTAACCTGAGCCTTTCAGTTGAGACTGTTGCTGCACAAGAGTTCAAGAACGATGCAGAGCGTAAGGTTGTTGACATCTTCAACATTCCCGAGGGTTGGGAAGGCATGGATGCAGGTCCCAAGTCTCTTGAGAACTGGAAGAAGATCATCCTCGATTCTAAGACTATCCTCTGGAATGGTCCCGTAGGCGTATTCGAGCTTGACAACTTCGCTGTTGGTACAGGTGAAATCGCTCACTATGTTGCCGATGCTACAGCTAATGGCGCATATTCACTCGTTGGTGGTGGTGACTCAGTTGCTGCTGTTAACAAGTTTGGCCTTGCTGATAAGGTTTCTTATGTTTCAACAGGTGGTGGTGCTATGCTCGAGGCTATCGAGGGTAAGACACTTCCCGGTGTTGCAGCAATCAAGGGCGAATAATCAACAAACATATCACACGAAAAGGGGCGAGAAATCGTCCCTTTTTTTATTGTTATAAGTTGACGTCAAGATAAACAATTAGTTTCTATCATAAAAAACCACATAAAATGTATTGGCATTACCGCGTCAACAGGTTAATAACTTGAACTATCAACCTTGTTTTGTTTAACATTAGGTTAAGTTTTAATAGCAATTCTTCAAAATAAAAACAATTCTATTCCTTACTACATTTTGTATCTGA
>JAGHTV010000028.1 GCA_018065165.1 Candidatus Sodaliphilus fimicaballi
GTCTATTGGTTTTCCATAATTATTTGGGTGTAAATTTACTAAAATTTATTGACATATACAAGGTTTAGTTTGATTTTTCACATGACAAATATAGAATGAAACCATAAATTCATTTTCAATTGATTATCAATAAAATCAACTTAAGTGATGCGATTAAATTAAAAACAGCTTAGTTAAACGATTGCATAATGTGCTAATGTGTTGTAATACAGTAGAATATTTAATGTTTTGTATAATGTAGTGTATAGCTGGTATAAAGTGTTGATAATTAGATTGTTGTGCATTTGTGTGATAATTTAATGTGTTAATCTTAATATTGTAACGCTAAAAAAGGTGGTTTAATCCAGTTTTTTTTCGTAATTTTGCAAAGAATTTTATAGAGTATATATGCTTGATTATTTGTTTGAAACAAGCTGGGAGGTTTGTAATAAAGTTGGCGGTATTTATGCCGTCTTATCAACTAAAGCAAAAACACTACAGCAACAATATAAAGACAGAATTATTTTCATTGGTCCCGACTTGTGGACATCTGAGAACGATTCTCCATATTTTGTGGAAAACAAGAAACTTCTTGTTGACTGGCAGCGAAACACACAATTACCCTACGGAATTAAGGTTAGAGTAGGGCGTTGGAATGTTCCTGGTAAGCCCATTGCTCTGCTCGTTGACTACCATACTCTCTATAGCGTTAAGAACGATTTCTATGCAATGATGTGGAACCGTTATGGCGTTGACTCTCTGCATGCTTATGGTGACTATGATGAGTCGTGTATGTTTGGCATTGCTTCGGCAATGGTTATAGAGAGCATTGTAGAGTGGGCCAAGCCACAAGGCGATGTGATTGCTCATTTTGACGAGTGGACAACAGGTATGGGTTTGCTACATGTTAAAGCAGTAATGCCAAGTGTTGCTACTGTTTTTACAACACATGCAACAAGCATTGGTCGCAGCATTAGTGGCAACGGTAAGCCATTATATGACTACATGAAGGGATATAATGGCGATCAGATGGCCGGCGAACTTAACATGCAGTCTAAGCATTCGCTTGAGAAAGCAGCAGCACATGCTACCGACTCGTTTACTACTGTTAGCGAGGTAACGGCTCGTGAGTGCGAGCAGTTGCTTGAGCGTCGTCCGGTAGTGACTCCTAATGCTTTTGAACAGAATTTTGTGCCTAAAGGCAAGAAATATGACGAGGTGCGTGCTGCTGCTCGCAAACGCATGCTTAATGTAGCGGGTGCTTTAACGGGCAAGCACTTTGGTGATGACGCCATGATTGTAACTACATCGGGCCGTTGTGAATTCCGCAACAAGGGTATCGACTTGTACCTTGATGCATTAAATGTTTTTGCAACGATGTGTGAGGGCTCGGCTAAACGCGATGTTGTTGCTTTTGTTATGGTCCCTGCTTGGGTTAATGCTCCTCGCACCGACTTGGTTAATGCTATCAAGAACGGAGAACGAGGTCTGGTTAATCCTGTTATCACTCATTCGCTTCACAATCACGGCAACGATTGTGTTGAGAATAAGATTAACTCGTTGCAGCTGCAACGTCAGAACAATGTAACCGTAATTTATGTGCCGTCTTACCTCAATGGTGACGATGGCGTCATGAATATGACATATTATGATATCCTGTGTGGAGTGGACTTGACTGTATTCCCATCTTATTACGAACCTTGGGGATATACACCGCTCGAGAGTCTTGCTTTCTCGGTTCCTACAATTACAACCGACCTTGCAGGATTTGGCCAATGGATACTCGATACTTATGGAACTAACAGTCACAATTGCGGAACCGTTGTGATGCATCGCAGTGATTCAAACTACAGCGAGACTGTTCATGTCCTGGCATCGAAGATTCAAGACTTTTATACCCTTGGTGCTAAAGAGGTAAATGCCCTTAGAAAGGCTGCAAAGAAGACTGCTCTCACTGCATCGTGGACTAATTTTATTAAATATTACGAAATTGCCTATGAACAGGCAATCAACAATAATAAGAACAATAGAAAATAATTAATTATAATTTATGAAATTACAAGTAAACAACACAAACGCTCCTGTATGGCGTTCGTTGACTGTTAAAACTGCTCTTCCTGGTAAGCTTACTAAGCTTGAGGAGTTATCAAAGAACCTGTGGTGGGTATGGAATAGCGAAGGTAAGAAACTTTTCCATGACCTTGACGTTGAGTTATGGCGTTCAACAGGTGAAAATCCCGTTATGCTCTTGCAACGCATCTCTAACGAGCGTTACGACGAGATTCTGAACGATGAGGAATTGATGGCACGTGTTGACCAAGTTTATGACAAGTTCAAGGCTTACATGTCAGTGCCCATGCGCAACGACCTTCCTTCAATTTCTTACTTCAGCATGGAGTACGGTTTGTGCAATGCTCTTAAGATTTATTCTGGTGGTCTTGGTATTCTTGCCGGTGACTATATCAAGGAGGCTTCTGACCGTTGTGTCAATATGACTGCTATTGGTTTCCTCTATCGCTATGGTTATTTCACACAAACCCTCTCGATGGATGGTCAGCAAATTGCAAACTATGAGCCCCAAAACTTCAACCAACTTCCCATCGATCCCGTACTCGATGAGAATGGTAAGCAACTCATTCT
>JAGHTV010000346.1 GCA_018065165.1 Candidatus Sodaliphilus fimicaballi
GGCTATATCAATAGTACAATCGCCGACTTTACCCTCACACAGGGTACCGACCTCTATGATGAGGGCTTCGGTGAGCACTGCTACATGGGTCGCACGCAGAGTGACGGTTCTATCAAGTATCAAGGTCTTAACCACTTCTTTACTTCGGGCGAGCGCAAGGCTGGTATCTCAATCTATGCCGAGGTTGCTCATCCGTTTATGATTCCTAACTTCAATGTCGATGTCCTCGAGCGCACATTTGATGCTGCTGGTGTATGCCAGAATCAAGGCTTTAGGACTTCAGATGGCAAGGTTTACGAGGGTAAAGAAATGTCAATCTACTCTCATTCTCCCAGCGAGGAAATAGTGATTTCTCTCGAGGACGGTAGCGAACTGCCCGAGTGGCTCACTGTTACTGTCGAGGACGAGATGGATGGCGAAGCGTGGGATGGACTTGTCAAAGGCAAGTTTGAGGTTACCCCACTTCCCGAGGGTGTCAAGGGTCGCAAGGCTAATGTGAAACTGTCAATCCCTGGTGCAAGGATGGTTGTTGCCGTTGTTCAAGGCGAAGCAGATGATCCCGGCGTTAAGGGTGATGTAAATGGTGACGGCGTTGTTGATATTGCTGATGTTAACGCTTGCATCGACATGGTTCTTGGTCTTGCCGATAGCATGCCTGCTGCTGACGTAAACGGTGACGGTGTTGTTGATATCGCTGACATCAACGCAATCATCGACATCGTACTGGGTCTGTAATCTCCCACAGCTCACCGTTCCTTGAGCGTTCGCTCAAGGTGAATAAACGGTCGTGTGCCCGGCGTTTTTCCGCCGGGATAACAACATAAGGCTGCGCGTGATCACGCGCAGCCTCTTTTTTCTCTCGCGCAGATCTCGCAGATTTTTTCTAAACTACGGATTTTCTGATATAACTGATTCTGATTTTACTACAGACCATATAAATCATTATTGGCGGGTAAAAAGAAATTATTTTGTTTGTGATTTTTGCTTCGCTTAGAAACCGTGCTCAAGGGAGTTAGCAACGGGTATAGAGGGCGATACGAGACCTGTTAAGGTGATTTCAGACTTGCCCATAGGGCAATACACATAGCGGGCCGCTATGTTAATAACCGAACGAAGCGAGCTCAGGGGGGGTAGCAACGGGTATAGAGGTTGATACGAGACCTGTTAAGGTGATTTCAGACTTGCCCGTAGGGCAATACACAT
>JAGHTV010000535.1 GCA_018065165.1 Candidatus Sodaliphilus fimicaballi
TCTTAACCCTCGTCTGTTTGAGCCTCTTGCAATCAAGAATGTGCGCTGGGATACTAATCCCCAAGGCAGTTGCTATGGTGGCTGGGGCCTCTTCCTGGTTACTGAAGATCTCGCTAAAGTGGGCCAACTCATACTGCAAAAGGGTAAGTGGAATGGCAAGCAACTCATAAGCGAAAAATGGGTTACCGAGATGACTGGTCGTCAGACCGATTCTCGCCAGGCCGGTATGACTGCCGAGGAGATGGTACAAGCCGGTATGACAGTAGAAAACTGTGACTGGCTGCAAGGATATGGCTACCAGATGTGGCGCTGCCGCAACAATGCTGTGCGTGCCGATGGTGCTCGCGGTCAATACATCATCGTGATGCCTGACCAGGATGCCGTTATCTCAATGACATCAATGATTGAGAATGCCGACATGCAAAAGCAACTTAACCTCGTGTGGAACCATCTGTTGCCCGCACTTGATGCTGTCAAGTAATTATGCAAAAAAAGAAAGTTAGTATATAGAATTATTTGGATTAGTTTAGTCCTAAATCAGGACGAGAAAAAAATTTGGTTGATTATTAGGTGTGAGTGTCATCTTTTTTTTGTGATTTGATTAGCTCTTGTGGTGGTGCTCACACCTTTTTTCTAAAACTTGCCTGGCACAAACTTATAAAACGATATAATCATGAAACTTAAAACATTTAAATGTGTTGTGTCCTGTGCAATAGCACTGGGCGCATCGTTGCCTCTACAAGCACAAGTGCCTGTAGAGCTGGCAATACGTCTCGACGACCTGGGTGCATTCCACTCAGTAAACAAGGCCGCCATGGACATTTACCACAATGGCTTGGCAACAAGCATGGAGGTCATACCTGTGGGTCAGTGGTTTCCCGAGGCAGCAAAGTTCCTTAACGCCAACCCCGGCATCGACGTGGGTATTCACCTCGCCTTTACCAGCGAGTGGGAAAATGCAAAATGGCGCCCTCTCACAAATTGCCCTAGTTTAGTTGATGAGAACGGCTACTTCCTGCCAATGATGAA
>JAGHTV010000137.1 GCA_018065165.1 Candidatus Sodaliphilus fimicaballi
GAGAATGTGTGGATGGGCGTCGATCAGCCTGCAGTGCAGCTCGTGGTCAACCGCAATACTCTTGACGCCTATGCCGCAAGCGAGCAGTGGAAAGAGTTCAAGCTAGCTTACCAGTATCTGCTGGGTGATGCCGACGAAGACGGCGTGCTCTCGATAAGTGACCTCAACATTATGATTGACATCATCCTGGGTCTCAGAAAAGAATATCCCGAGCAGACCGACATGGACGGCAACGGCATTATCGACATTGCCGATGTCAACCTGATTATCGACTCAATACTGCATCTGAGAGAGTACACTTACATCATCGTTACTCCCAACACAAGCGATGCAATCATCATCAACAACTTTGATATTGCTCCTGGCGAAACACGCGAGATTGAGTTGCTGCTCAACAATAACGAAGCATGCACCGACATCCAGTGCGATATCGTTATGCCTCAGGGACTTGAGATTGTAAAGGCCACAACTACCAACCGCTGCGAGTCGCACACCATAGCAAGCACAACTAGCGATGCCCTCACACGCATCCTGTGCTACTCTATAGCAGGACAGCGCATCACCGGCAACAATGGAGCGGTAATCAAACTTACCGTGAAGGCAAGCAGCGAGCTCTCGAGCGAGTCGACAATCACCGTGAGCAACATTGCCCTGGCCGACGCCAGCCGCCCCGCCCTGTTTGCAGCAGCAAGTACTGCTACAGTTAACAACACAAGCGGCATCGACGAGGTGCACGATGCACAGGTGCTGAGCGTGCGCTACTACAATGTAGCAGGCATCGAGGCTAGCGAGCCTTTCAGTGGTATAAACATCGTCGTTACTACCTATAGCAACGGCACAACAAGTACAACAAAAATCATAAAATAAAGGACAACATACAACGAGATAATTCCAGAGATGGGAAAAAACAAATTGAAGAAATTTGCCGAAATGGAAACTATGAACTGCGTGTTCCAGTTTCCATTTGCGGTTATTAAAGAGAATGGCTGTCCCATGCGAGGCCATTGGAATGAGAACTATTTTCACAACGACAACCCCATTGTTCTAGAGCTGGGTTGCGGCAAGGGTGAGTATGCAGTGGGTCTGGGCAAGCGTTTCCCCGACAAGAACTACATAGGCGTCGACATCAAGGGTGCACGCATGTGGACCGGCGCCAAGCAGGTGGTTGAGGCAGGCCTGACCAATGTGGCTTTTCTGCGCACAAGCATCGAGTTTATTGACCGTTTGTTTGCCCCCGACGAGGTGTCAGAGGTGTGGATTACATTCCCCGATCCACAGATGAAGAATGTGAACAAGCGTCTCACAGGCACGCGTTTCCTCAACAACTATCGCAACATGCTCAAGGATGGCGGCATCGTACACCTGAAGACCGACAGTCCTTTCCTGTACACCTATACCGACGCTATGGTTAAGCTCAACAATCTGCCCGTTGAGGTGAACACCAGCAACCTGTACAACAGCGGGCTGGCCGACGACATCCTCGAGATTAAGACTCACTACGAGAAGCAATGGCTTGAGCGCTGTCTTTCCTTGAAGTATCTTTAGTTCCTACTTCCTCAGAATGTAGAGCTGATCGAGCCCGACATCGAAATTGAGCCCGTCAACTATCGCTGCTATCACCGCGACGAGATGAGTTTCAAGGATCTGGATTAAGGACGCTACGCTTATAGAACGGGCAAAGCCCTCTAAGAACGCTACGCTTAAATAACGGACTGCGTCCTTTAAGATTAAAAGACTAAAATCCCAAACTCTTAAATTCTTAATCTCTTAAATTCTTAAACTCTTATTACAATTATGACACTATATCCCAACCTCATCATAGACGCCCTGCGCACCGTGCGCTACCCGGGCACAGGCAAGGACCTCGTGGAGATGGGCATGGTCAATGACGACATGCGCATCGACGGCATGAAGGTCTCTTTCTCTCTCATTTTTGAGAAACCCACCGACCCCTTCATCAAGTCAATCGTTAAGGCTGCCGAGGTGGCAATCAATACCCATGTGAGCCCCGACGTAGAAATCAAGGGCAACATAGGCGTAGTCACTCGCCAGCAAGCAACTGCCAAGAAGGAGCACGCCATACTACCAGGTGTAAAGAACATCATTGGCGTATCATCGGGCAAGGGCGGCGTAGGCAAGAGCACCGTGGCCGTTAACCTGGCAGTGTCGCTGGCACAACTGGGTTACAAGGTTGGTTTGCTCGATGCCGACATCTTTGGCCCCTCAATTCCCAAGATGTTTGGAGTTGAAGACGAGCAACTCTATATGCGTCAAGATGGCGACCGCAACCTCATTATTCCTGCCGAGAAATATGGTGTAAAGACCCTCTCAATAGGTTTGTGATTGACAAGGACAAACCCGCACTGTGGCGTGGAGGCATGGCCAGCAACGCCCTCAAGCAACTCATCACCGAGGGTGACTGGGGCGAACTCGACTACTTTGTCATTGATATGCCACCGGGCACAAGCGACATCCACCTCACACTGGTACAGACGCTTGCCATCACTGGTGCCATCGTAGTGACCACACCTCAAGAGGTTGCCTTGGCCGATGCGCGCACGGGTGTGAACATGTTCTTGAGCGAGCACGCGAATGTGCCTGTACTGGGTATCGTGGAGAACATGTCATGGTTCACACCTGCTGCTCACCCCGATGAGCAATACTTCATCTTCGGTCGTGACGGTGGCAAGAATCTCGCCGAAGCTCTAGG
>JAGHTV010000500.1 GCA_018065165.1 Candidatus Sodaliphilus fimicaballi
TCTAGACTATCTAGAATTTCTAGGCAATCTAGAGAATATTTGCCTTTAGAAACGCAGGGTGAGGTGGGCGAGGACGTTGGTACCTGCCATGGGATAGAAACGAGGATCGCTCACGAGTTGCATTGCGTTCTTCTTGTCACCGTCCTTGTACAGAGCAGCGGTCATTGAGTAACCGTTGTTCTCATACTTCT
The DNA here is from genome assembly GCA_018065165.1 of Candidatus Sodaliphilus fimicaballi. Lineage (GTDB taxonomy): Bacteria > Bacteroidota > Bacteroidia > Bacteroidales > Muribaculaceae > Sodaliphilus > Sodaliphilus fimicaballi. Next base: position 192 of record JAGHTV010000500.1, read on the forward strand.
CGTTAAACAGGTTATACACGCTCACGCCAGCTGTAATAGAGCGGATGTGTGGCAGCTTGAATGTGTATGCCAGGTGCAGGTTGTTTACGAAGTAGGGGTCGAGTGAGTCTTCCTTGCTCTCAAAGTTGTCGAGGTACTGACGGCTCACGTATTGTGACTGCAACGATGCCTCAAAGCCCTTGTAACTGAATGCGATGTTGCTGTTGGCTACTACCGAGGGTGAGAACGCGATGGTAGTGTTACCGCACTCTACCGCACTCTGTGTCCACATGTCGTCCCACTGGTCGGTGTAGTCGCTCACATAGCCCACATAGTTCTTGATTTTGTTCTCGCTCAGGGTAGCGTTAACATCCCAACGCAGCCACTCGGTGATTTTTACGCCTGCAGTGAGCTCAACGCCCATGCGGTAGCTGTCGGGTACATTCTCGGCCATTGCCTCGCCTATCTCGTTGAGCTTGCCGTTGAGCACGAGCTGGTCCTTGTAGCTCATGTAGTACAGGTTGGCACCAGCGTGGAAACGCTCGTTGTTGAACTCATAGCCTGCCTCCCAGTCATAGAGCTTCTCGGCACGGGGATGCTCAAGGAACAGACCATCGGTGTAGTTGTTGCGAGTGGGCTCCTTTTGTGCTACTGCAAACGAAGCGTAAACGCGTTGGTTCTTGTTGATGCGGTAGTTGAGACCTGCTTTGGGGTTGAAGAAGTCAAAGTTCTCGTTGATGTCGAGAGTCTGCAGGTGCTCGGGCGATGCTGTCCAGTCCCACTTGTCGTTGTCACCCTTAATTGTGTAGTTGATGTGACGGAATTGCAGGTCAATATAAGCGCTCAGGCCTTTCCAGATGTCGTAGTTACCCTTAGCATAGATGTTGAAGTCCTTCTTCTTACCGTTGTTGCGGTAGTACTCGTGAGCGGGGTCGAGTTGTGAGGTGTAGTTCTCTACCCACAGCACGCGGCCATAGTGGTCGTTGCTGTAGGCGTTGAAGCCACCACCCAGTGTAGCGTGCAGACGCTCGCCAGCATACTTCAGCGAGAATACTGCACCACCAAAGTCGCTCTCAACGGCCTTCTTGCGCACCAGGCTAGCCTTCTTTACCTTGCCGCTAGGCAGCTCCAGGGGCTCGAGCAGGTACTCCTTGAGGGTACGAGCATTCTTGTATTCCTGGTAGTAGCCGTCGCCATCGGTGTAGTGGAGAGCAAAGTTGAGCTTCCATTGGGGAGTGAATGTTTGGTCAAGGATGAGTTGATAGTGGATTTGCTGGTAGATATCCTTCTGGTCGTCATAGAAGCCAGTCACCTTGCCGTCGTGCTTGATTTCGCCGTTGGGGTTGTAGGTGCGATTGTTTACCAGGTCGTCGCGGCTGATGCCGTCCCAAGCGTGGTAAGTATCCTCCTTACCGCCAAAGGTGATGAAGCGCAGCGCAGTAGCAGCGTTGAAGTAGCCCAGCTGTGCATAGTATGACAACAATTTTGACGATGCACGGTCGCGATATCCGTCGCTGGCGATGTGCGACAGGCGTGCATCCATGGCCCAGTGGTCGCCCATGAGGCCTGTACCCACCTTCACTGTCTCCTTTTGGGTGTTGAATGAGCCATAAGAGCCCGATACCTCGCCATAGGCAGTGTTAGAGAAACGCTGGGTGAGCATGTTCACGCTGGCACCAAAGGCACCCGAACCGTTGGTCGATGTACCCACACCACGCTGGATCTGGATGTCCTGCAGCGACGATGCAAAGTCAGGAGTATTTACCCAGTAGATTGAGTGAGACTCGGCATCGTTCATGGGGATGTCGTTCACGGTGATGTTGATGCGAGTAGCATCGGTGCCACGCACACGCAGGCTGCTGTATCCCACACCTGCACCGGCATCACTAGTGGTGAGCACCGAGGGAGTGCCTGCTACCAGGAAGGGGATGTCCTTGCCGTGATTGATTTGCTCGATTTGTTGTTTACTGAAATTGGTGAACGCAACGGGAGTGTTGCTTGACGCACGAGTGGCAAGAACCTCAACCTCGCTGAGGGCGCCTGTGTCAGTTACTTGGCTCTGAGCCACGGCAACCATGCCGACGCCCATCAGGGCGACAGCCATAATAGCTTTTTTCTTCATGTAAATAAAATAAGTTTAGTTCTCTACGCTGGAATTACCCAGATCAGATTCTATGGGTGTGATCTCAGCCATTCGCAACGGAATGGCACCCCCAAACTCATTGAATCGTGCCACAAAGGTACTGCTTTTTCCCGACCTGTGCAAATCATCCCTTGCAACATGCCATCATGGTCCCCGTTGTTTTCAATGTAGCGCTGGAAGCGCGTGTTGTGAGCGAGCGCGAACTATAACCGGGGTCGGAGCGAGCGGAAGTGAGCGTAGGCCTCGGAAAGGAATATACACAACTTGTGCGGGCTGAAAGTCCGCGTTTTTTGCATTCAAGGGACAATACGTAAATAATTCCCGGGACAAAAGTAAATCAGTTATATCAGATAATCTGTAGTTTATTTTAAGGATTTTGGGGATATTAAAAACAAAGAACGCTTGGCGACTGTGTCGTCAAGCGTCTTGCTGTTGTGTGGGTGATGACGGATTCGAACCGCCGACCCTCTGCTTGTAAGGCAAAACTCAACAACCGCTAATCGCCTGGTTAATAATCGCTTGTAATTTCTCTATTTTGTATTTGCACGGAATTTGCACGGAGTTTTTACTCACGCAATTCCATGCTTGTTTTTTAATACTTTGTTCTCGCCCTTCAGCCTCTCAATTTCGACTTTGAGAAGGGCATTTTCTTGTAAGACTTCGTTGTATTGTCGGAGTGCTTGTGTCGCTTCATCCTGAGCTTTTGAAAGCATTTCAAGAGCTCTTAAAAGAGTAATATCTTTAGAAACCAATCCCTGCCCAGGAACGTTTACCATGCCCATGTAACCATCCTCGTGAACGTATGAATTGACATCGTTCTCGGGGTATGCCTCCTTTAGCTTCTCAATAAATGCATCGGGAAGCTCCCTCTTGCATTGCTCGAGATCTGATATAAAACTCTGCCTATATCCAGTAGTCTTGGCCAACTGAACTTGGCTGAGATTCATCTTTTTTCTAAATCTGCGTAACTCGATAATTTTCATATCATTACATAATAGTCTCACGATTATCATTATAAAATATCGTGATAATATCGTGATAATATTTGATATTTCAAGGATTAATTACTACCTTTGCGACTGTTAAACCTATCTCAAATATTGTAATTTATCCGTTGGTGCAAAATTACATATAATATTTGAGAAATAAAAATAATATCCGATAAATATTTTATTTCTTTTAATTTTAAAACTAAATTGTATGAGCACAGTAGTTTACAAGTCCCTTCAGGAGATTTATCTTGAAAAAAAGCGGTCAGCATCACTCTTCATCAAGGAGATTTCGGATGTGACACATCGCAAAGAAATCACAATAAGGAAATGGATTTGCGGGGCGGCTGAACCCGACGAGATGACAAAAATCGTACTGGCACAGCATCTGAAGATTGACGTTAAAGAGCTATTCCCTCCAAAAAAGAATTGACATGAACGCAGAACAGCCAAAAGTACATCCAGAAGGAAGATATTCTATTGTCGAGACATGCCGCCATTTGGGAATTCACCGCTCCACACTGTGGCGCTACACTATCCAGGGGCGGGTCAGATACGGAATAAGACGCTCTACAGCAAAAAAGTTCTATACCGGCATCGAAATATTAAGATTATGGAA
>JAGHTV010000245.1 GCA_018065165.1 Candidatus Sodaliphilus fimicaballi
GTCTTGAGTAGAGAACTTGGTGTAGAACAGGTTCTTGAAGTACAATAGTACAACGGGTAAAGCCAACGACGCCACCAGAGCAATGAACAGCACAAGTGGCACTCGGGGTTTAACGGGCTCGCTTTGAGCATAGGCGTGGTCAACCACCTTGCCCTTGGGCGTGGTGGCAGCCAGCACTAGGGCATTCTCCTCACGCTTTTGCAGCAAGAAGGTGTAGAGTGTATTCTGTATGCCCTGCTGGCGATACAGTGCACGAGCCTCGCGTTCCTCGGTGGGGAAATTGCTCATCACACCACTTGAAGCAGCACTCTCGGCATTGGCACGAGCAATCTGTATCTTAAGGCCCGCAAGCGTGTTGTCAACACCACGCACAACATTGGCACGCATATTCTCAATTTGCTCATCGAGGCGATGCATAGCCTGGTTGTCGTCGGTAGCCGATGCAGCAAGTTTCATACGCTCCATAACCAGGGCGTTGTAGGCCTTGATTGACCCCGATGCTGCAGTAGAGTCGGCACTGAAGGGGATGTAGGCATTGCGATTGGATGGATCGTTGACAAAGTCCTTGATCATACCTGCAATGCGATATTTTGTCTCGAGGTTGATGAGTGCGCGGTCGGCCATCTCCTGTTTGCCTATGAGACTCTTGGTTTGCAGCCCAACATCAATCATGTTGTGGGCACGCTTGTAGGCTTCAATCTCGGCCTCGCTGCCAGTGAGGTCCTTGTAGATGAGTCCTAGGCGGTCCTCGATGAACTTGCCAGTGTTGACAGCTTGCTCGTCCTTCTCTTGCTGCCCACGCTCGTTGTACAGGGCGATGATGGTGTTGAGCATATCGCGACCACGACGAGTATCACTCTCAAGCACATCCAGGTAGATGGCATTGGACTTCTTGCTGTAGACTTTCACATTCATACGCTTGGCCAGACGCTCGGCGGTGGGAATGTTTCCGCTCACAATTGAAGTGATGTTGTATTCCTTGCCAGGCACAAAATGGCTAGTCGTGCGCAGTGAGAACAGTCCGTAGGGAGTCTTGATGGTCGCAGGCATAGTCACACCCTCGACCTGGGCAAGAGTCTTGAAACGGCCTTTCTTCACCGTAACATCGGCCTTGCCACTGCGATCCACCGTCACCTTGAACGCCATAGTCACGGCCAGCGTGTCAAACAACTGGTCGGGGGCGTCAATCTCGATGGGCGAGTCGCCATAGTGGTCAACGCGTTTAAGTAGGCTCTTACGCTCAATGTAGGTGCGGTTGAGGTGCAACTTGCTAATCATGTTGCAACGCAGTTCCTGCGAGCCCATAACAACCACCTCATCGTCAACTCGCGAACCTCCGCCACCCAAGGCAATGCTCTTGAGCACCGATGCACCAGCACCGCCCGACGAATTGCTGTCCTGGTCGACAAGCACGGTTGAAATGACAAGATACTGCGGTTTCGTCACATAGAGATACAGCGCGGCCATGCCCATGCACAGTACCAGCGATGCCAGCAACAGCCACCAGTAGCGTTTGTATCGTGCTACCAGAGCGCCAAAGTCGATGGTAGCGGGTTGAGTGTTATTCTTGTTCATAAGTGGAGTATCAATGTTTAACAGTGAGGGCGATGACAAGCGAAGCAACCACGCTGGCTGCGCTCACAATGGTTGAGATAACCGACAACTTGAAAGCATTGTTCTGGTTATACTTTGAGTTGTCAATCTTGATGGTATTGGGCTCGACATATACGATGTCGTTTTGCTGCAGGTAGAAATATGGCGATGCAAACGAGTTAGAGTCGGCCAGGTTGATGCGATTGTAGGTCTTCACGCCATTCTCCTCGCGTATCACCAGCACGCCGTCGCGCTTTGCATAGTCCGACAGGTCGCCACACGAGGTCAACGCGTCAAGTACCGAGAAACGTTCGCGACCCACACGCAGGCGCTGGGGCGACTTAACCTCGCCCATGACATTTACATAGTAGCCCAGTAGCGTAACCTTGACAAAGGGGTCCTTGACCGTAGTTGAGATGCGTCCCTTTATCATGTCCTCAACCTCGAGCACGGTCTTGCCTGCCACATTGAGCTTGCCTATCACTGGCATCTCGATGTTGCCGTTGTGGTCAACAACATAAGTAGTAAGGCGAGGGTTACCCTGCACGCCCACATCGCCACGACCGGCATTGTTGATGAGCGGTGCATTGAACATCGCCGTTGCCTCGGGAGCCATCGACGACACCGTTATCGAAATCTCATCATCGGTAACGAGGCGTATCTCAAAATCCTTGTTGCCCTGGGGCAGTGTAGCCGACTGGACTTGAGAGATATCCTTGAAGTAGGCAAGGTTGTTTTCTTTGGTAGTTGAGCACGATGTCATGGCAACAACAGCCATGAGGGCTATAAGTGGTTTGATATAGTTCATATCTTGGTTTTTATAATTTTATTATAAACTTAACGCACAAAAGGCGTTTTTAGTATTTTCATGTACAGGAAACTTTGCACCACACCTCGCATTGCCAGGTAAATCACAAACGACAGCCACAACCTGTGGTTGCCCATTGAGGCAGGCAATATTGTATAAAGCCCAAAGAACATTGCAGTTGCAACAGCTACCGCAATGAGCATTCCACGCGAGCGGGTAAGACCTATAAACACACCATCCCACAC
>JAGHTV010000161.1 GCA_018065165.1 Candidatus Sodaliphilus fimicaballi
GCCTGGTAGTGCAAAGATGGCTAGCCTTGGCTTTATGATCTTTGGTTGCGGTTGTGAGATGGCTGGTATTACAGTTTCTAAAGCTATCGCAAAGTGGTTCAAGGGCAAAGAGATGGCGCTTGCTATGGGTGTAGAGATGGCAATTGCTCGTGTGGGCGTTTTCTCAATCTTTACAATCTCTCCCATCATTGCTCGTTGGGGTGAACCATCAGTTGTTCGTCCGCTTGCATTCTGTACACTGTTGCTTCTCATTGGTCTTATCTTCTTCCTGGTATTCTGTGTTATGGACTCTAATTTTGATAAGCAGACAGGAGCAGGCAACGAGGTTGACGAAGATGAGCAATTCAAGGTAAGTGACATTGGCAAAATCTTCTCAAGCAAGATTTTCTGGATTGTTGCATTGCTTTGTGTACTATATTACTCTGCAATCTTCCCCTTCCAGCGTTATGGTGCCAACATGTTGCAATGTAACCTTAATGGCATTTCAGCCGAAGCTGCATCTGACATCTTCCGTTGGTTCCCCATTGGTGCTGCTGCAATCACCCCCTTCCTTGGTACATATCTTGACAAGAAGGGAAAAGGAGCAACTATGCTTATTTGGGGTTCAATCCTGCTTATTGCATGCCACCTGATATTTGCATTTGTTTTACCCGCAACCCGCAGTTACCTAGTCGCATATAGTACAATTGTTGTACTTGGTATTTCATTTGCTCTTGTTCCAGCATCACTGTGGCCCAGCGTTCCTAAAATCATGGACGCTCGTTACCTGGGTGGCGCTTATTCATTGATATTCTGGGTACAGAACATCGGTTTGTGCTTTGTTCCTATGCTCATTGGTTCTGTTCTTGAGTCATCAATGCAAATAATCCTGCTGTAATTGCTGCAAAGGCTGCCAACGCTGAGTTTATTCCTTATGATTATACTTTGCCTTTGGTAATCTTCTCTTTGTTTGGCGTACTTGCATTCTTCTTTGCAATCTATCTTAAGATGCTTGATAAGAAGAAAGGTTTCGGCCTTGAAGAACCCAATATTAAGGGATAATATAAAATCATTAATATATGATTGGGGCTGTCGCTCTGTTGAGGCAGCCCCATATATTTTACTATAAGATGACAAAGGACATAAATAAGACTTTGGCCAATAGCGCAATTGCCCGTTGGGGCGTATTGATGATAGTCGCATTCACAATGATGACTGGTTATATTGTTGCCAAACAAGTATCTCCACTTGAATATTTCTTGGAGCTCCCTGCTGACCAAGGCGGTTTGGGCTGGACAAGTAGTGAGTTTGGATTGTTTGCAGGATCTCGTGGATTCTTTAATGTATTCTTCTTAATGCTATTTGTTAGTGGATATATACTTGATAAGACTGGTGTCAGATTTGCAGGTATGCTATCATGCCTTTTAATGTTGGGTGGAACTTTCATTGATTACTATGCTATATCTTTTATGTCTCCATTGGGTGTTAGTTCATTCAACGGAGCAATGGTAAAAAATCAGGTTCTTGTGGCTGCAGGCGGTTTTGCTATCTTTGGCATAGGATATGAACTGTGTGGTATCACAGTGTCGAAGGTAATAGTGAAATGGTTTTCAGGACAGGAAATGGCTTTGGCTATGGGTATTCAAGTAGCTCTTGCACGACTTGGAACAGCTCTTGCGTTAGGATTTAGTCCTAAAATCGCACAATCATTCAGCTTGAGCACTCCCCTATTGGTTGGCGTATTCTCGGTTGGTCTTGGAACAGTATGCTATCTTGTCTATTGCTCAATGGATGCAAAACTAGATAAGCAAGGTATAACTGACACTGTTGCGAGCGACGATGACAAATTCAAGTTTGCCGACTTGCTTGCCACTCTTAAAAATAGCGGTTTTTGGCTTATCACAATATTGTGCATGCTTTATTATTCATCGTTATATCCATTCCTTGATTTTGCTACAAAATTGATGATTTCAAAGTATGGCGTAGAGGCAGATGTCGCAGGTTTGATCCCCGCAATTTTGCCATTTACATCAATCATCCTAACGCCATTATTTGGTGCAATGTATGATAACATTGGTCGTGGTGCAACAATAATGATTATTGGCACAATTATGCTTACAGTAGTCCTTATGGTATTTGCACTACCTTTATCTTCAACATGGGTAGCAATTGCTGCAATGCTTGTGTTGGGTATTGCATTCTCTCTCTTGCCAAGCGTATTATGGCCGGCCGTACCCAAGATTGTTCCCATGAACCTACTGGGTACTGCATACTCGATTATATATTATATCCAGAACATAGGTTTGATGGTTGTTCCTGCAATGATAGGAATCGTTTTACAAAAGAACACTATTAATGGAAATACGGACTATACTCAGGCTATGTGGATCTTTTCGGCAATAGGTATGGCAGCAATTGTTGTTGCATTTATGTTACTTGTGATGGACAAGCGAAATAACTACGGTCTAGAGCAGAAAAATAAGCAATAAACTATAGTATTTATAATATATATCGCCGCCTTTTTCTATTATGAATTAGGCGGCGATTCATTTTGTAAACTCATAAACTGTTCTTAAATAACTCGATCGCTTTATCGCGACCGGCATTGACCAGATTAGGATAATGTGCATCGCTACTGAAGATGATGGGAGCATCATATTGTTTCAACAATGAAAACCAGCGTGAGTTAGGGAAAAATCTATTGTATTCTTTCCAAGCTTTTGTATTTACTTCGATAAGGTAATGATGATCCATAATTGCGTCAAAAGTTTGCTTGACTAATGCGTCATACCAGGGTTCTAAATCAATTCCAGGTCTATGGCAACTTGCATTATGACTTATCTTATCACAATGTGCAATTATGTCAAAACCTCCTTCGGTGATAAGTTTCATTTCCTGAGCGAAGTATGATCTTACTACAGCTTCAATGTCATCATGAAACTCGTTCTCCATCTTAACTTTAAAGTTATTTTCATATCTTCCATCTACATCAACATATTCGCCAGGAACATCAAATGATGGAATAAAGTGAACTGACCCAATGCGATAGTCAAGTGGTAATGATTGAAAGAATTGGTTTGCAGGTCCCCATCCATCGAGATAGTCTATCTCTAACGATGCATAGAGATTAATCTCATTACCATATTTTACTTTAAGACGAGAAAACTCATCAAGATAAAGTTCAATGGCTTCAAATGACATGTTGCATGGTGACTGAATATTGATAGGCGAATGGGGACTAAATCCATAATGCTCCATTCCTTGAGCTATAGCCTCAATAACAAATTCTTCCATAGTTGCTCGTCCGTCACAGAACTGAGTATGACTATGGAAGTTATATTTTGTAGTAGAATTTATGATGCTTTTTAAATCAATCATTATTCTCAAAATAGTTTTGATATGTAATCATTGTCAATTACACTAATTATTGTCTTGCCATCGGGTGTGTAGTTGGGTTCGCTTAATCGCAAAAGGTCGGCAACAAGTTTATCCATCTCTTCTTGGGTTAGTATTCTTCCATATGGTAAAGCTGCCGACTTGGCTACATTTAATGCTATGTGCTCAAATACTTTTGTTTTGATGCCTTCTCCCCCATTTTCAACGGAATCAATGACTTGTTGAATGGTTTCGGTAGCGTGTGACATTGCATCAAAACCTGATGGAACACTGTTGATTGACCAGTCATTCCCTCCTAACGATGCAAGTGAGAACCCCATTTGTTCAAGTTCTGATAGTATTTCAGTTAGAATGACATTCTGTGCGTTTGACAAATGTAATACTTCGGGAAACAACACTGTTTGAGAAGTAATACTATTGTTGGTCATATTGCTCATATATTGATCAAAGAGTATTTTCAAGTGTGCTCGATGTTGAT
>JAGHTV010000408.1 GCA_018065165.1 Candidatus Sodaliphilus fimicaballi
ATCTAGCTCTTGACGACAACACAAACTACGTGCGCTACGTCGTGCCCGACATTTGGTTTGTAGGTCAAGCCAAGATTTGGACTGGCTGGGGCGGACAAAGCACAGACAACGGCGGCAGTTCCATTGCACAGTGGAGTAACCACGCTAACTGGGGTTACATGAACAACAAGAACGTTGGTACTCCAATTAATGCCGAAACAACCTACGGCGTAAGCACTGTTGATGGCGCTAACGGTAACTTCAGGTTTGACAATCCCACCTACTTCAAGACTATCGAGTTCTACTTGAATGAAAATGACCGCAACCAGAGCAAGATTTACACCACTCTCGCATTTGGTAACGCACAGATTGAGGCCCAGAGCCACAAGCAAGGCGACACCTACGACCGCGGTATGTATAAGCCTTCAGTAACTATTCCCGAGGGTAATGAAGTATTGAGCTACATCATCCGTTGCTATGACGCTACTACTAATCAACTCGTGACTCTCAATGACGGTATCGTTGCTCAAGGCGAGAGCGACCCCACTAAGGGTGAATTCCAACTTGACATCGAGGGTCTTGCCGAGGGTAAGTACTACTATGAGATGGAGGTTGTATTCCAGACTGCTAACGGCACTCGCACTGCTACAGTGAAGTCTAACCCCTTCATCATCCACTTCCCCGGCGTTTACACTACCGAGCCCGTTGCATTGCAGCTCGTTAAGGATGGTGACGCTTATGTGACTTACAACAAGAACACCGAGAACGCTCCCTTGTTCCGTGCTACTATCGAGAACAATGAGCTTACAGGTGTTTCTCCTGTTGCCGAGAGTGAGCGCACAGCACTGTTCGCTAAGTTTGAGAGCAACACTGGCTTTAACTGGACCGACAAGGTGCTCGTTGTAGCTCCTGTTCCCGCACAGTTCAAGCTCGATGCTGAGAAACCCAATGCAACATTGGCAATCACTGACTACACCCTTAACACTAGCCTCCAAGTGGCCAAGGCCAAGGATGGTTCAATGGCTTACATCGACAACAGTGGCAAGTTCACTGACAAGGTTTACACTGCAGTGATGAACTACAAGGAGACCGTTGAAGGCGAGCAAACCGACAAGCACTCAATGGCTAAGCCCGCATCAGCACTGATGATGCGTCCTAACCCCAAGACTAATGGAGAAGTAGTAGTGACTGTTTCTCAGCCTGGTACTATAGGAAGTGTAAGCACAATCGACGGAATGACAGTTCCTGCCAACGCTGACTACTACACTGTAAGCGTTGAAATGCCCTTCGGCAAAGCCAATGTAACAGACGATGCAAGTGCTCCCAAGTACATTGCTGTTATGGGTGGCAAGACTGCAGAACTCTCTCAAGTTGGTACTGTAACATTCAACAATGTTGACCCCCTGACATTTGTTAAAGACATCAAGGTAACAGCAGTTTATCCCGATGGAGATAATAACTACACTCTCGAGGCAAATGTAGGTGATCCCGTTTCTTGCAACGGTGAGACTGACGGCTTCAAGAAGAACGATCTGTTCACTCTTAGCAACTTTGTACCCGTGTTCAATAAAGGTCAAGCAGGTGTTTATAAACTTGGATATACCAAACTTTCAGATGTTTATGACCAGATAGCTGATGACAATCTTTATGTACAGTACCTCAAAACTAAAGCATTCCTTGGTGAGGACAATATCGAGGTGCTCAATACATTGATTCTTGAAGATAATATGACCATCAGTGGTTATATTACTGATGCTGATAAACATTCACAAACAGCGATAAGATTTAATGTTGATGGTATTACAATAACCGAAGGTATGCCCGTGAGCTTGAAGGCAACACCTGTTTACTTCGTTAAGGTTGATGAGAGTATTTCTGTGCCAGGCAATGGAGCTGCTCAAGCTCATGCACTTAAGGCTAATGAGACAAACGAGCCTGCTTATGTAGCGCTTTATGGTAAGGAGGTTGAGGTTAAAACCGCTGATGGCACAGGTATCGTTACAGGCGTTAACGACATCACTGTTGATGGCGTGAAGGCTTACAAGGTTATCGAGAACGGTCAGGTAATCATTGTTCGCGGCAGTGAGCGCTTCAACATCATGGGCCAACCCGTTCGTTAAGAACGCTAACGCTTATCAGAGCGGTCACTGCGTTCGCTTTTCAGAGCGCTGACGCTTTTCAGAGATTCAGAACGCTTCGCTCTTAAGAGCATGGATAATAGGTACCACGGCAGCAATGTCGTGGTACTTTTTTTACACCTCTCACATTAATCATAATATTTTCAGAAATTTTAGTGTCCGGTAAAAACGTCGGAGACGTTAGAGGCTCGAAGAGTCTCACTATGTGAAACCCCATGCAAGCAACCTCGATGAGGTGCACAGCATGGGGTATAAGCCGTACGAATATTGTGCCTCGAAGAGGAACGCCAACGCGATGTTGTTGACGGTCAAGACGATGTAGACCCTCTACGAGGCTCATGCCTATACTGTATAGCCTACCCCATGCTCATGTGCATCTTCAACGCACATGGCATGGGGTTTCGCATAGAGCAGGCTCTCCGAGCTGCCGACATCTTCGATGTCATAAAGCAAGCCCCCTCTGATTGTTTTTGTCATAATATATTTGTTGTCAACAAGTTCTGACTTATATTTTCTTTTTTTACAGGACAACAATAATTAAAATAGCAACTAACCACCATCCTTTTAATTCTCCGTGATAAAACGGATTGTTCATGAAAACAGATAATCAGAAAATCCGTAGTTTCTCTTATTTATATCCATTGTTGTCCTGCAAAAAAAGAAAATATTTTTATTTTGATTTTTATGCTTCGCTTAGAAACCGTGCTCAAGGGAGTGAGCAGCGGTAAGTCGACCATAGGTCGGTGCCGCGAAT
>JAGHTV010000377.1 GCA_018065165.1 Candidatus Sodaliphilus fimicaballi
TCCTGTACAGTATAGGATGGCTCGTAATATATAACAATAATTATTAACCCGTCCAACTTTTCGGGTTCACTTCAGTATCGTCCCTACATCAATATTTACACGCTTTCTGAAATTTTCTGGATTTTGTACTTATGTGTCGGTGCGGAATGGTGCGAGGGGCAATGTGCCGCCTTGTGAGCGGACGTTGTTGGGAGGGTTGTTGGCCCATGCGTAGCGTACTGCGATGGGCATTGCTACCTCAGGACTCCACACCATCACTTTGTTGCCCTGAACTATGGCTTGAGCTGGATAGAACTGCATGTCGGGGCCGGCAATGACAAATCCCTCTGCCTTGTCGCCATTGACGGTTAGCGGCTGGTTAAATGTGAGCATAGCGGTGTTGCCTGTCACCTTCATTTCGCCAGTATATGCAGGGGCGTTATAGATACCCTTGTGATAAGTCCCAGCAAGGACTGCCTGTGCCAGGCGGCGACCCACTTCCTGCTTGTTCTTGGGATGAAGGTCAACGGGATCGCCCATATCTATAGCCGAAACCATCGCTGTGCCATCAATTGCAAGAGCATCGGCCTGTGCCTCGCGCAGGTGTGCCCATGTAGCATCGGGCTGAACGAGTTGGGGCTGCTGCCAGCGGGCAATCTGCACAAAGTAGAACGGGAAGTCATGTTTCCACAGCGAGCGCCAGTCGTGTATCATGGTTTGGAACAGTGCCGAGTAGTATTTCCAGCGGAATGCGTTGCTCTCGCCTTGATACCATATAACGCCCTTGAATGCGACATCGCGCAAGGGATATACCATAGAGTGATACAGGTTGCTCAAGTACTTGTGACTGCTGGGCGGCTGAGGCATGCGGTGCTCGCCATAGAGCGAGATGCCCTCACGGTAGAGCCACTCGCCAGCCAGAGATATTTTCTCAGTACCCATCGATAACGACAATGAGTCAGTCTCGCCAAGCAAGCCACCAGTACCACCATTGTCAAATACCTTAACGGCAATGACAATTTTATTTCCTGCAACCAGCGAGGCAGGAACATGATAGGTGCGTTGAACAGACTTGCCCTTGGTGCTACCCACCACAGTACCATTTACCCAGGTAACATCGTCGTCATCTACCATGCCTAGACGCAGCGTTAGTTCATGACCTACCCAATGCTCGGGTATCGATATCTCCTTACGGAACCATACATTGCCATCGTAGTTGTCCATGCCATTGTCGTGCATAGCACCTGGAACGGCCATCTTGTACCACGATGAGGCGTCGTCGATGTCGCCCGTCCAGCGAGGACGGTCGCCGTCCATACCAGAGTCGGCAAGGTCAAACTCCACACGCCAGCGTTTCATGTCACGCTCGTGCTTTTTGAGCAACTTTTGCTCATCTCCGGCAATCGCCTCAAGTTCGCTTGCTTCCTCTTCGCATCCTGCAGCGTGCTTGAGAGCACCCAGACTTGTCCAGGCCTCGATGGGACTGCCGCCGTAGGACGAATCGATAACACCTACAGGTATGCCAAGTCTGTTCCATAGCTGAGAAGCGAAGAAATAGGCCGTAGCCGAGAAATTCTCGACCGCTTGTGGGGTACACACTCGCCAACTGCCACCATTCACTTGAGGCAAGTCTATGGGCTTATGAGCAATGCCTTTTGTTATCTGCAACAAGCGTATATTGGGATGGTTAGCGTTTTTCACTTCGTTCTCGTAGTCATCAACCTTGCCCCAGCCCGCTACGGGCATTTCCATATTGGACTGGCCAGCACACAACCACACCTCGCCCACAAGCACATTATTGAGCGTGAGGGGTTCTCCGTCACTCACGGTGATAGTGTGTGGCTTGAGTGATGCCTTGGGAGTGGGTAGTTTTACCTCAAAACATCCCTGAGCATCGGTTGTGACGGTATACGGGTTCTTGCTCCAACTTGCTTTCACAGTCACCATGCCGCGGTGGGTTGATGACCCCTTAATGGTAATGACAGTTGATTGCTGCACCACCATGTTGTCACTAATGTAAGAGGGGAAAAAAACAGTGGCACCGGCATCAATTATGCTCAGTGCCATAGTTAGTATATGTACCAGCGAACGGGTAATTCTCATCTTTTAATTATTGTTGTCCGGTAAAAAAAGAAAATATTTTTATTTTGATTTTTATGCTTCGCTTAGAAACCGTGCTCAAGGGAGTGAGCAGCGGTAAGTCGACCATAGGTCGGTGCCGCGAAT
>JAGHTV010000284.1 GCA_018065165.1 Candidatus Sodaliphilus fimicaballi
GGAATAAATTGTGGAACTTTGCACCGTTATTGTATGACAAGAAAAATTATTAATCATTTATAATAACTAAACAGATGAAGAAATTTTACTCATTGATCCTCATGTCAATCCTGACCCTGACAGCATGGGCAGGTACTGTGACATTTGACTTTGCAAGTGCCGACGGTCTGAAGGCTGCTGGCATTGCAGTTCCTGAGCAGAGTGCTGGTACAAACCTTGCTGGTAGTACTTACACTGTGGATGGCGTTGCCCTTACTGCAACCGACGGCGCTACTCCCACTCGCGTGTGGAATAGTCAGGGTGCTTTGACCCTGCGTGTGTATGTTAATGGTTCAATAACCTTCAGCGTAGCAAGCGGTAGCATCACTGGTGTGACTATCAACGCTGCAAGCGAGGGTAACTTTGAACTCAAGGCTAACGTTGGCACTTACTCGGCAAGCGGTACAGTAGGTACATGGAGTGGTAGCGTATCAAGCGTATCGTTCTCTAAGACAGGTACTAAGAACGCCCAGATTGCTAGCGTAGTTATCACTACCAGCACCGAAGATCCCGGTACAGGCGGTGGCACAACTGGTGGCGGTACTGACCCCAC
This sequence comes from Candidatus Sodaliphilus fimicaballi, assembly GCA_018065165.1. GTDB lineage: Bacteria > Bacteroidota > Bacteroidia > Bacteroidales > Muribaculaceae > Sodaliphilus > Sodaliphilus fimicaballi. The sequence continues at coordinate 593 of JAGHTV010000284.1, forward strand.
TAAGTTCCAGCTCGACTCGCTTAGCAAGATTTGGGACGTACCCGTAGGTACTGAGTTCCAGTTTACTACCGAGTGCTATGTTAACTACCAAAATGGCAAGTATCTCTATGTTCAACAGCTCGACGACGAGTACTATGCATGGGCAGGCCTTATCTATGGCGACACCGACAAGAAGTATGAGATGGGTGATGTGATTCCCGCTGGCTGGACTGCTAAGATGGCCGACTATAAGGGCCTCATTGAGTTTACCGATCCCGCTGGTCTGCAGAACGCAGTGAAGACCGTTGATCCCGACTGGTACACCCCGTTTGACATGACCGGTTACCTCGATGATATCATGAACCCAGAGTATGGTTATGAGAACTTCAAGGTTTATGCCGAGGGCGTAGAGCTCACCGCTGCCGATGAGAAGGGCAACTTCTCTATCAAAGGTGAAGGTTCTGACTCTGAAAACGTGACGCTTGCTGGCTTCAACAAGTTTAACGTTGAACTGCCCGCTGCTCCCGCTGGCTTGTACAGTGTAGAAGGTATGGTATCTGTTTACAACGGCACTTACCAGATTTTCCCCATCGAGGTTAAGCCTTATGAGTACACTACTAAGTTGTGGAAGGTTTGCTACTATGGCGAGGAAGACGGTACCGAGCTCACTCTCAACGATTCTCTCTATGTAGCTGCTTCTGTATGTGACGAGGTTACTGGCCAGAAGCTTGTTTACGTAACCGACAACGCTACAAGCATCCTCTATGACGAGTTCGCTGACTGGGGTTACACCTGGTATGAGGACTGGTATCCCGATTGGATTGCCCTTGACCTCACTGGCAATGACGAACTCTTTGAGAAGATTGACGACATGGACGTTATCGCTCCCATGACCGTTAAGGGTACAATTACCGGCGCTCTCTTCGATCCCGTCCTCAAAGTTACCTCAACTCCCGAGGAACTCCAGGTTGCCGATCCCGACGAGATTAAGTACTATGGCTACGATTTGGCTGACGATGTTTATCCCGCAGGCAACGAGGTTGCAGTGTTCAGCGGTGTATACCAGAATGGTTACCTCACCGGTGGCACTGAGAGCGGTGTAAAGATTAAGGTTGACACTCGCTACACCCCCGAAGGCGTAGAGAAGCTTGTTGATGGCGCTAGCGTACAGATGATAGCAGTTGCTAAGATGAAAGAGGCTTGGGTTATCGAGGATGACGGTTATGCTCCCGCTAAGGCTAAGGCTGCCAAAGCTGCTCCCACCAAGCAAAAGGTTAAGGTTGCTCCCGCATTTGCAGGTGCCAAGAAGGTCGTAGTAAAGGCTGATCCCTATGCCGAGAACTACTATGAGAACTACACCCTTTGCCCCATCGTGATTGAGTCTACTACAGGTGTTAACGATATTACTGTTAACGGCGTCAAAACTTACAAGACTATCGAGAACGGTCAGGTTGTAATCGTTAAGGGCGACGCTCGCTACAACGTACTTGGCCAGCCCGTTAAGTAATTGGAAACTACTCCCTTCTAAGGGCTAATCATAAGGGTCGCTGCCACCGGGTAGTGACCCTTTTTGTATAGAAAAATTGTTGCCGTTTGAAATCTGTTTATTATCTTTGTGAGCAAATATACTATAAAAACATTTTGAATATGAAATTCTATCGATTTAAGGCGGTGTTCTTTGCCACATTACTTACACTATGTGTGCTGGATTCTTGTGCCGGAACTAAAGGTAAAAACGTTGAAAATGATAAGAAGGTAGAAGCGTTTATCACCACTATGATGAACGAGAGCCAGTATGAGGATTATGCATTCCTTAAAAAGCATTGCACCCCCAAGATGCTTGAGTTTCTAGCCGAGTGTTACGACTATGATTGTGAGAGTGGTGACTGCCTGGCGGGTTGGATGTTCCGCACTGAAGCCCAAGATAATAGCGAGGAATGTCGCAATGGGGTAGAAGAGGTCAAAAACGTGGGTAATGGATGGTACGAGTACACGTTTTACGACGGCGGTTTCAAGGGGATTACTCGTCTCAAGATAGTCTTCAAGGGTGACCTGATTATGGTTGATGAACTTGTCAAGGTGTATGACCAGGCTCATGAGGAAGCAGTGAAATATCTTGACGATACTGTGGGTAGAGAATAGTTTGTTCTAGTATCAAAAAATACAATAAGTATAATTTTAAGGTTACTACACATCTTGATGAGGGGTGTGTAGTAACCTTTTTCTATGGGCCTTTTACGAAGTAAAAAGAACGATTTTTTTCTTGTCCATGCCGAAAAAAAATCGTACCTTTGTAACGAAAAAAAGATGCCTTGCTTGCACTGGCTGCCGCAATATTGCGAAACGGGGTGTAAACTAGGCGGTTATGTGTGTTTATAATGTATTTGCAACTACCTATGGCAAAAGCTTTGAAGGCGGCAATCTTGTCGCTTGGAGCATTGCATGGTAATGTGACTGATGTTGCAGGTTGTAAACGCAAGCAAGGATGAGTCCCGGAGAAAAGACTGTAAGAAAAACGCAGTAAGCTCCCGTGGCTCATTTGATTTTTTTGTAGGAATTGAAGAAAAGAATAAAAAACTATCAATAAATTATGGATTTTTCAATATTCGGTATTCAAAGTACGACCTTGGCTATCACAGCTGCCCTCACAGGTGTGCTGCTGGTGGCTGCGGCCTTGATTATCGCGTGGCTCATTGGCCCACG
>JAGHTV010000355.1 GCA_018065165.1 Candidatus Sodaliphilus fimicaballi
GCTTAAACTGCAACTCCAAGAATTGCATGCCGAGAACGAAGAGGCTCTCGAGGCGCTTCGCATCAAGTACTTGAGCAAGAAAGGTGAAATCACAGCGTTGTTCAACGAATTTCGCACAGTTCCCCCCGAGCAAAAGAAAGAGTTAGGTCAAAAACTTAACGAGCTCAAGAACCTTGCGACAAACACAATCAACGACCTCAAAGATACATTTGCGGCCCAAAAGAAAGAGGCCGAGAAAATTGACATCACTCGTCCTGCCTACCCTGCAGAACTTGGCACACGCCATCCCATCTCGGTAGTTCGCAAGCAAATCATTGACATTTTCTCTCGTCTGGGCTTTACTCTGGCCGACGGCCCCGAGGTTGAAGACGACTGGCATGTATTCAGTGCACTCAACTTTGCAGCCGACCATCCTGCACGCGACATGCAAGATACATTCTTCATTGAGCAGAACAAGGAAGATGTGAAACGCAACATCGTATTGCGTAGCCACACCAGTTCAGTGCAAGTGCGTACAATGGAGCGTAAACAGCCGCCCATCCGCATCATCTGCCCAGGTCGCGTATATCGTAACGAAGCAATCACAGCTCGTGCACACTGCTTCTTCCACCAGATTGAAGGTCTTTACATTGACAAGAATGTAACATTTGCCGACCTCAAGCAAGTGCTTCTCAACTTTGCAAAAGAGCTCTTCGGTCCCGACACAAAGATTCGTCTGCGTCCCAGCTACTTCCCCTTCACTGAGCCTAGTGCCGAGATGGATGTTTCATGTATGCTGTGTGGTGGCGAAGGTTGCGGTTTCTGCAAGCACACCGGCTGGGTTGAAATCCTTGGTTGCGGTATGGTTGATCCCGCAGTTCTCGAGGCGAGTGGCATTGACAGCAGCGTTTACACCGGCTATGCATTTGGTTTGGGTATCGAACGCATCACCAACCTCAAATACATGGTTAAGGACTTGCGTATGTTCAGCGAGAACGATGCACGCTTCCTCGACGAGTTCAAGAGTGCACATTAATCAAATAGACAATACAAAGCGATGGCACATTTCCCACAACGGGGCATGTGCCATTGTTGTAAAATATTGACAAATGACCATTAAAGAACGGTACCAGGCGGTGCTTGAGCACTTTGCCGCGCTCAACCCCAACCCCGAAAGCGAGTTGCACTTCAGCAACCCGTTTGAGACCCTCGTTGCTGTTATCCTCTCAGCCCAGTGCACCGACAAGCGTGTGAATATGGTAACACCTGCCCTATTTGCCGCCCTCCCCACTCCCGAGGCTATGGCAGCAGCAAGTGTCGAGGATATCCTTGAATATGTAAAGAGTGTATCTTATCCCAATAGCAAGGCTGCTCACCTCAAGTCAATGGCAACGATGCTCGTTGATAAATTTGGCAGTACCGTACCATCGACCATGGAAGAACTCACACAGTTGCCTGGCGTGGGTCGCAAGACTGCCAACGTGATAATGGGGGTGGTATTTGGCAAGGCCGCCATTGCTGTTGACACTCATGTATTCCGCGTGAGCAATCGCTTGGGACTAGCAAGCGGCAAGACACCACTTGAGGTAGAAAAGGCACTCACACGCCACATCCCAGAGCACTTGCGATACAAAGCACACCACTGGCTCCTGCTCCACGGCCGGTATGTATGCAAGTCACAAAGGCCCGACTGCCTCAATTGCCCCATCACTCACCTGTGTAAACATTACAACTCAAAATAATAAACAGCAAACAACAAGGACCGCAAGAAAAACTTGCGGTCCTTATTGTTTAGTAAATCATCATTAATACTCGATTTTATCTTGCTTACTTGCCCATTTCTTGAAATGCTCAATTGAGTTGGGGTCATCAATGTGAATGCAAGGAATCTTACGCATCAACTTGGGTTTTTCAATTTCGAGATAGATAAAATTGTCATCAAAGTTGATATCGCGAGCATCGGTCTGTGTATTGCCATAATAGATACGAGAAACACCAGCCCAGTACAATGCACTCAAGCACATGGGGCAAGGCTCGCATGAACTGTAGATAACACATCCATCAAGCTTAAAGTTGGCAGTGTCCTTGCAAGCGCGACGTATAGCGTTTACCTCGGCATGAGCCGTGGGATCGTTGGTCAAAGTTACTGTATTACAGCCTGTAGAAACCACTTTTCCGTCTTTAACAATTACGGCTCCAAAAGGGCCGCCCCCTTTATCTATATTCACACTAGCAATATCGCACGCCATTTTCAAGAATTCGCGATCTTGACCAGTGATTTCAAACGATTTGTCCATTATATCACAACAATTTGGGTTTTACAGAAAATCTAAAAATACATGAATTAATCTAAATAAACATTAAATCATTTTTCAGATTTCAAAAAACTTTATACTTTTGCATGTGTGTTTTTCATGGTATTAGATTTAAGGTT